>CBIHOS010000013.1:0-45980 GCA_966211945.1 uncultured bacterium | reverse complement strand
TACCCGATACCCGGAAGTGAACCTATGTGATCCTGCGGGCGTGGCGCAGACGCTGCTCGTCAGCACGCCGGCCGGGCTGGCCTGCCCGCGCGGCGGCTTCTCCATCGATCCCGACGGCGAGGTGGACGTCGCCGTCGTCACGCATGCGCATGCCGACCATGCGCGACCGGGCGCGCGGCGCTATGTCTGCGCCGCCGACGGCCTCACGGTCCTCCGCCGCCGCCTCGGCCCCGACGTCGCGATCGATCCCTGGCCGTACGGCGAGATCCGGCAACTCGGCAGCGTCGAGGTCTCGCTCCACCCCGCCGGGCACGTCATCGGATCGGCGCAGGTCCGGGTGAGCGACGGCGACGAGACGTGGGTCGTGTCGGGCGACTACAAACGGGCGCCCGACCCCACGTGCGCGCCGTTCGAGATCATCCCGTGCGACACGTTCGTCACCGAGGCGACGTTCGCGCTGCCGATCTACCGCTGGCCGCCGGTCGAGAGCGTCGTCGACGACCTGCGCGGCTGGATCGGCCGCAACCGCGACGCCGGCCGCCCGACCGTGCTCTTCGCCTACAGCCTCGGCAAGGCGCAGCGTCTGCTGGCCCTGCTGGCCGACGACCTCGACCAGGCGCCGCTCGCGCACGGGGCGATCGTCTCGATGACCGACGCCGCGCGCGAGTCGGGGTTGGTGCTGCCGGCAGTCGAGGCGGTCGAGGAGAGTACCCGCGGCGCCGCCACCCGCGGCCGTCTGGTGCTGGCGCCGCCGTCGGCCATCAACACGCCGTGGCTGAAGCGTTTCCCGAACGCGGCAACCGCCATGGTCTCCGGCTGGATGCGGGTGCGCGGGGCTCGCCGCTGGAAGGGCGTCGATCGCGGCTTCGTGCTCTCGGATCACGCCGACTGGCCGGCACTGCTCGACACCATCACCTCAACCGGCGCGTCGCGCGTGCTGGCCACGCACGGCTACACCGAGGTCCTCGCACGGACCTGCGCTGAGCGCGGCCTCACCGCCGGCGTCATCGATGCCCGCGTCGCCGGCGAGGAAGCGTAAGCGACATGCAGCGCTTCTCTACCCTGTACGCGGCGCTCGACCGGACGATGTCGACAAACGCCAAGGTCGCGGCGCTGGAGCAATACTTCCGCGAGGCACCGCCCGAGGACGCCGCCTGGGCGGTGCACTTCCTCGCCGGCCGGCGCCTCCTCCGCCTGCTCTCCAGCCGCCTGCTGCGCGACTGGACGATGGAGACGACCGGCGTGCCGGAGTGGCTGCTCGTCGAATGCTACGCGGCGGTCGGCGACGTCGCCGAGATGATGGCGCTGCTGCAGGATGCGCTGCCGCGCGGCGACGATGAGCGGATCGTGCCGCTGCACGTGTGGATCGAGCAGCGGCTGGAAGGGCTGCGCGGCAAGCCGCCGGAGGCGCAGCGCGAGGACGTGCTCGGCTGGTGGCGCGCCCTGCCGTCGTTCGAGCGCTTCCTCCTGAACAAGCTGCTGACCGGCGAGATGCGGGTCGGCGTGTCGCAGACGCTGGTCGTGCGCGCGCTGGCCACCGTGGCCGGCGTGAGCACCGACGTCATGACGCATCGGCTGATGGGCCAGTGGGCGCCGTCGGCGGCCGCCTACCGCGCGCTGATGGCGCCCGACGAGGCGGCAGACGATGTCTCACGGCCGTATCCCTTCTGCCTGGCGTATCCGCTGGAGCAGGAGCCGGACGCGATCGGGCCGCGACAGGCGTGGCAGGTCGAATGGAAATGGGACGGCATCCGCGCCCAGCTCATTCGGCGATCCGGCCAGACCTTCCTCTGGTCGCGCGGCGAGGAGGTCATCACGGCGCGCTTCCCGGAGATCGTGGCGGCGGCAGCCAGCCTGCCGGACGGGACCGTGCTGGACGGCGAGGTGCTGGCGTGGGGCAGCGACGCGCCGCTGCCGTTTGCGACCCTCCAGCTCAGGATCGGGCGGCAGAACCTCACGAAACAGGCGCTCGCGCGCGCCCCGGCGGCGTTCATGGCGTACGACGTCCTCGAACTGGACGGCGCCGACATCCGTTCGCTGCCGCTTGCGGAACGCCGCCAGCGGCTCGAGGCGCTGGTGGCGGCACACGCGCCGATGCTGCGGCTGTCGCCGATCGTCGGCGAGGACGCGTGGGGCACGCTGCGGGTCCGGCGTGAGGAGTCGCGCGGCCGCGGCGTCGAAGGCTACATGCTCAAGCGCCTCGACTCGCCGTACGGCACCGGCCGGCGCAAGGGCGACTGGTGGAAGTGGAAGGTCGACCCGTACTCGGTGGACGCGGTGCTCGTCTACGCCCAGCCGGGCAACGGCCGTCGGGCGACGCTGTTCACCGATTACACGTTCGCGCTGTGGAAGGACGGCGAGCTCGTGCCCGTGGCCAAGGCCTACTCCGGACTGTCCAACGAGGAGATCGAGCAGATGGACCGGTGGATTCGCGCCAACACGCTCGAGAAGTTCGGTCCGGTGCGGCGGGTTGCACCGGTGCACGTGTTCGAAGTGGCATTCGAGAACGTGCAGCGGTCGTCACGCCACAAGAGCGGCGTCGCCGTGCGGTTCCCGCGCATCGCGCGCTGGCGGCACGACAAGCGGGCGGAGGACGCCGACAGCATCGACGCGCTCATCTCACTGATCAAGTAGGCTGCAGGCTGTAGGCTCACGAAGTCTGTTTGATGAGTTCGAGCTCGAGGGTCACCTTGACCTCGTCGCTGACGACCACGCCGCCGCCGTCGAGCGCGCGGCTCCAGCTCACGCCGTAGTCCTGGCGGTTGATCGTGGTGGTCGCGGTCGCGCCGATCCGCGTCGAGTTCTGTGCGCTGATCGGGTCGGTCGGCCCCTCCACGTCGAGCACCACCTCCTTGGTCGTCCCGCGCATCGTCAGGTCGCCAATCAGCTTGAAGCGGCCCTTGCCGGCGGCCTCGGCGCGCCTGCTCTTGAACGTGATCGTCGGATGGCTGGCGACGTCGAAGAAGTCCGGGCTCTCGAGGTGGGCGTCGCGCTTCTCGTTGTTGGTCGTGATGGTCGTGGTGTCGACGGTCGCGTCGGCCTTGATCCCGGCGACGTTGCTGCCGTCGAAGACGACGGTGCCTTCCACCTTGCCGAAGCTGCCGTGGACGTTGCTGACCATCATGTGGCGCACGGTGAAGCGCGCCGTCGAGTGGGCGGTGTCGATCTTCCAGGTCTGGGCGGCAACGGGCGTCGCGACGGCGGCGAGCGTCAGCGCGGCAAGGGCGAAACGGGTGAGCATCGGGATCTCCTGCCTGTCGTCCGGGCCATTGGCGGGCGCCGGCGGTGAATCGATTGTTGGATGGGAATCGAGCTCGACCGTTCTTCGGTGCTCGAATCCCGCTACAGCTAGGACGCCTGACCGTTAATACGCGTTACAACACGCGTTCGGGCCGGGCGTGTCATACGGTCGAGAAGTCGGTGTGGCGCTCGAGGACGGCGACCAGCGCCTCGAAACCGTCCCGATCGGCCGCGCTGAAGCGGCCAGGCGTCGGGCTGTCGAGATCCAGCACGCCGACGATCACGCCGGCGTGCCGGAGTGGCACGACCAGTTCGGACCGGGATGCGCTGTCGCAGGCGATGTGCCCGGGGAAAGCGTTCACGTCTTCGACGAGCACCGACGCGCCGCGCGCGACGGCGGTGCCGCACACTCCCGTGCCCACCGCGATGCGCACGCACGCCGGCTTGCCCTGGAACGGCCCGAGGACGAGTTCGTCCGGACGCCGGCGCAGGTAGAATCCCGCCCAGTTCAGATCAGCCACGGAGTGCCAGATCAGCGCGGCGGCGTTGGCGAGGTTCGCGGTCGCGTCGCGCTCGTCGCCGAGCAGCGCCGCGAGCTGGGCGCGCAGATCGGCGTGCATCGTCTCGCCGTTGGCGCTCGGGGGCGTCAGGGTGAACATCGCCTCAGCATACCGGGTGCCGGCGGCGCGGCGGATGTCAGACCGTGGCATGCCCCGCGTCCTCCACAGCGACCGCGACACCGATGACCGGGCGAGTCGCGGCCGGTCTCTGATTGTGGGGACGTTGGCCGGCCGGCGGCGTCGGTTCGCCGATGCACGCGAACGCGCGACGACCCGTGGCGTATGAACGGACAACTGCCAGGCGCGTTCGGGGAACGCGCCCTACCGACTGCCGACTGCCGAGAGATCCTGTGAACGACCTCAGTACCAACCTCGCGTCTCTCAAGCTCGATCGCGACGCACGCGGCGGCTCGTCTCGACGCACCGGCCTCATCGCGGGCATCCTCATCGCGCTCGTCGCGGCCGGCGGCGCCGTGTGGTACTGGCAGCGGCCGGTTGTGCTCGCCGTGACCACCGCCCCGGCTGTTGCACGTGGCGGCAGCGGCGCCAGCACCGAGGAGGCCGTCCTCAACGCTTCGGGCTACGTCACGGCCCGCCGCCGCGCGACGGTGTCGTCGCGCATCACGGGCAAGGTGACCTCGGTGCTCGTCGAGGAAGGCATGTCGGTGACACAGGGGCAGGTGCTGGCCCGGCTGGACGATTCCACCGCGCGCGCGATGCTGCAGCTTGCCGAAGCGCAACTCGCTTCGTCGCGCACGCAGCTGCTCGAGACGCAGGTGCGCATCCGCGAAGCCGACCTCGCGCTCGGCCGCCAGCAGCGGCTCGCGAAGGAAGGCGTGGTGCCGGCGGCGGATCTGGACACCGCCAGCGCCCAGGCCGACGCCCTGCGGGCCAGGCTCGAAGCGGCACGACAGGAGGTGGCGGTGGCCGAGCAGCAGGTCGCAGTCAGGCGCACCGATCTGAGCGACACGGTCATCCGCGCGCCGTTCAGCGGCAAGGCCGTGTCCAAGGACGCGCAGCCGGGCGAGATGATCTCGCCGGTGTCGGCCGGCGGCGGCTTCACCCGCACCGGCATCTGCACCATCGTCGACATGACGTCGCTCGAAATCGAGGTCGACGTCAACGAGAGCTACATCACCCGCGTGCAGGACGGGCAGCCGGTGCGCGCCGTGCTCGACGCCTACCCGGATTGGTCAGTGCCCGCGCACGTGATCACGATGGTGCCGACCGCCGATCGCCAGAAGGCCACGGTGCTCGTGCGCATCGGCTTCGACGCGCTCGACCCGCGCCTGCTGCCCGACATGGGCGTCAAGGTGACGTTCCTGAAACCGACGGCGCCAGCCGCCGGCCAGGCCGCGGCGCCAGCGGCGCCAACCATCTGGGTCCCCTCGCGAGCCGTGCGCCGCGACGGCACCAGCCAGGCCTACGTGTTCATCGCCACCGCCGGACGCGCCGCCCGGCGCGCCGTGCAGGTGGGCCGCACCAGCGGTGCCGACGTGGAGATCCGATCGGGGATCGCCGCCGGCGACCGCGTGATCGTCGGCGGGCCCGAAGCGCTCGCCGACGGCATCGCCATCGAGGAGATCCGTCCATGAATGCCCCGAACCCCGCCGCGTCGCCCCTGGTCACCGTGCGTCAGCTCCAGAAGACCTATCGCCGCGGCAGCGAACGCATCGAGGTCCTCCAGGGCGTGGACCTCGAGATCGCGCGCGGCGAGTTCCTCGCGCTCATGGGGCCGTCGGGCTCCGGCAAGACGACGCTGCTCAACCTGCTCGGCGGCCTCGATCAGCCGTCGGCCGGCAGCATCGACGTCGGCGGGGAACGCATCGACCAGCTGTCGTCCGGCGCCCTGGCCCGCTGGCGCGCGGCTCACGTCGGCTTCGTCTTCCAGCTGTACAACCTGCTGCCGGTACTCACCGCGCAGCGCAACGTCGAGCTGCCGCTGCTGCTCACGAGACTGTCCTCGAGCGAGCGCAAACGGCGGGCCGGCGTGGCGCTGTCGGTCGTCGGACTGGCCGAGCGCGCGAAGCACTACCCGCGCCAGCTGTCGGGGGGACAGGAACAGCGTGTCGGCATCGCCCGCGCCATCGTCACCGACCCCACCCTGCTGCTCTGCGACGAGCCGACCGGCGACCTCGATCGCAAGTCCGGCGACGAGATCCTCGAGCTGCTCCGGACGCTGAACCGCGAGCACGGCAAGACGATCGTCATGGTCACGCACGACCCGCACGCGGCGGCCTGCGCGACGCGCCTCGTACACCTCGAGAAGGGGCTGCTGGTCTCCGAGGTGGCGGCATGAAGTTCCTGCCGCTCGTGTGGCGCAGCCTGATGCGCCGCAAGCTGCGTACGCTGTTCACGGCGTTGTCGATCCTCGTGGCGTTCGTCCTGTTCGGCGCGTTGATGTCGCTGAAGGCAGCCTTCAGCATGGGCGTCGACCTGGCCGGCCAGGACCGCCTGGTGATGATCCAGAAGGTCTCGTTCATCCAGCCGCTGCCGGTGAGCTATCAGGGACGCATCGCCACGACCGACGGCGTCGCGGCGGTGACTCACGCCACCTGGTTCGGCGGCATCTACCAGGACCCGAAGAACTGGTTCGCGCAGTTCGCGGTCGAGCCCGACGCCTGGATGCAGATGTATCCCGAGTACGTGCTGCCGGAGGACCGCAAGCAGGCGTGGTACGCCAACCGCACCGGCGCGATCATCGGCCGCGCCCTCGCCGATCGCTTCGGCTGGAAGGTCGGCGACCGCATCCCGCTCCAGGCGACGATCTACCGCAAGGCCGACGAGTCGCCGTGGACGTTCACCGTCGAAGGCATCTACGAGGCCGGCACCAGGGGCGCCGACACGACGCAGATGTTCTTCCACTACGACTACCTGAACGAGACGCGCACAATCCTCGAGGATCAGGTCGGCTGGTACATCATCCGCGTCAGCGATCCGCAGCGGTCCGAGGACATCGCCCGTCGTCTCGACGCGCTCTTCGCGAACTCGTCGTCGGAGACCAAGACCTCGACGGAGAAGGCCTTCGTGCAGGCCTTCGCGCAGCAGATCGGCGACATCGGCAGCATCATGATGGCGATTCTCGCCGCCGTGCTGTTCACCATCCTGCTGGTCTCGGCCAACACGATGGCGCAGGCGATTCGCGAGCGCACGAACGAGCTGGCGGTGATGAAGACACTCGGCTTCACCGACGGCCACCTACTGGCGCTCGTGCTGTGCGAGTCGGTGCTGCTCGCCGTGGTCGGCGGCGGCATCGGCCTCGCGCTCGCCTGGGCGATCACCCAGAACGGCGACCCGACCGGCGGCTTCCTGCCGGCGTTCTTCCTGCCGAACCGCGATCTGGTCCTCGGCGTGGGTCTCATCCTGCTGCTCGGCACCTGCGCGGGGCTGCTGCCCGCCCTCCAGGCGAGCCGGCTGCGCATCGTCGACGCCCTGCGGCGTCAGGGGTAATCCGATGCAGACACTCACGCAGCTGCTCGCCATCACCGCCGTCAACATCCGCAGTCTGCCGCAGCGGCTGGGCTCGTCGCTCGTCGCCGTGGTCGGCATCGCCGGTGTCGTCGTCGTGTTCGTGTCGGTCCTGTCGATCGCGCAGGGCTTCAAGGCGGCGATGACGACCGCCGGCGATCCGCGGACCGCGATCGTGCTGCGGGCCGGCACCGATTCGGAGATGTCCAGCGGCCTGTCGCGCGAGCAGACCCAGATCGTCAAGGACGCACCAGGCGTGGCGCGCGACGCCGACGGTGCGGTGGCCTCGGCCGAGCTGTTCGTGATCGTCAATCACCCGAAGCGATCGACCGGCACCGATGCCAACGTGCCGCTGCGCGGCGTCGAGTCGGCGGCGTTCGCCGTGCGGCCGCGGCTGCGGCTCGTCGAAGGCCGCAGGTTCGAGCCGGGGCGCAACGAGATCATCGTCGGACGCGCCGCCGCCGGCCAGTTCAGCGGCCTCGCCGTCGGGCAGACGGTGCGCTGGGGCGAGAACGCCTGGAGCGTCGTCGGCATCTTCGAAGCCGACGGATCGATCTCGGAGTCCGAGATCTGGTGCGACGCGCGGGTGCTGCAGGGTGCCTATCGGCGCGGCGATTCGTTCCAGTCGGTGTACGTCCAGCTCGAACGGGAGGACGCACTCGAGTCGTTCCGCGCCGCCCTCACCGGCGACCCGCGCCTGAACGTCATGGTCGAGCGCGAGACGGATTATCTGGCCGATCAGGCCGTGGTGCTGCAGACGATCATCCGTACGATCGGCTTCGTGATCGCCGGGTTGATGGGCGTGGGCGCCGTGTTCGGCGCGGTGAACACGATGTACACGGCGGTCGCGAACCGCACCCGCGAGATCGCCACGCTGCGCGCGCTCGGGTTCGGGGCCACGGCCATCGTGTCGTCGGTGCTGGCCGAGTCGACGGTGCTCGCCGTGGCCGGCGGCGTCATCGGCGGCGCCCTCGCGTACCTCGGCTTCGATGGCTTCCAGACGTCGACGATGAACTTCCAGTCGTTCAGCCAGGTGGCGTTCGCGTTCCGCGTGACGCCGGCGCTGCTCGGTCAGGGACTGCTCTGCGCGGTGGCGATGGGGTTGCTCGGCGGCATCCTGCCGGCAATTCGCGCTGCGCGCCTGCCGATCGTCAACGCCTTGCGGGAGTTGTAGGCGCGCGTCGATCGATTCGTAGCGACCGGGAGCGACGGCGCTACAATCGCCTCCACCGGAGGATGTCCCATGGATCGTCGTGAGTTCTTCGCCACCGCCGGCGCGGTCGCGGCCGCGACAGCAGCGCCGCTCGCCCAAGCGTCGACACGCCGGCTGCTGTACGTGGCGCAGCCCGGCATCCGCAACTACCCGCAGTACGGCGGCGTCGGCGTGCTTGTCTACGACATCGACCGCGACCATGCGTTCGTCAGGCGCATCCCGACCTGGCAGGTGCCCGAAGGCGCGGCGGCCGACAACGTCAAGGGCGTGGCGGCGAGTGCGGCGACGCGGCGCCTGTGGGTGAGCACGATCAAGCGGCTGGCGTGCATCGACCTGGTCACCGACACGCTGCTGTGGGACGTCGCGCCGGCCGGCGGCTGCGACCGCCTGTCGGTGTCGCCCGACGGCCGCACGCTGTACGTGCCGTCCTTCGAAGGACCGCACTGGAACGTCATCGACGGCCTGAACGGCGAGACGACCCACACGATCGTCGTGAACTCCGGCGCTCACAACACGCTGTGGTCACCAGACGGCACGCGCGTCTACCTGGAAGGACTGAAGTCCCCGCACCTGTCGGTTGCCGACGCGGCGACGCACAAGGTGGTCGGCACGGTCGGGCCGTTCTCGGCATCGGTGCGTCCGTTCACGGTCAATGCGGCGCAGACGCACTGCTACGTGAATGTCAACGATCTGCTCGGCTTCGAGATCGGCGACCTGCGCACCGGCAAGGTGCTGCACCAGGTGGTCGTGCAGGGCGTGTCGAAGGGGCCGGTCGCCCGGCATGCGTGCCCGAGCCACGGCATCGGACTGACGCCTGACGAGAAGCAGCTCTGGGTAGCCGACGGGCACAACCAGAAGATGCACGTGTTCGACAACACCGTGATGCCGCCTCGCCAGGTGGCGAGCCTGCCGGTTCGCGATCAACCCGGCTGGATCACGTTCAGTCTCGACGGCACGCTGGCCTGGCCGTCGACCGGCGAGGTCTACGACGTGCGCACGCACAAGCTTGTGAAGGGGCTGCAGGACGAGACCGGCCGGCAGATCGGCAGCGAGAAGCTGCTGGAGGTCGACGTCCGCGGCGACACGCCGGTCGCGGCGGGCAACTCATTTGGCGGGGGCGTGCGGCAAAGCTGAGGGCCGACACGCTCGATACGTAGCGGCCGGACTTGTCCGGCCGGACCGGCGACCGAAAGGGAGGGGCAGCTCTCCGAGCTGCCCCTCCAGGTGACAGGGCGCCTCGGGGAGGCGCCCCTACCTTCACGTCTCGATCAGAAGTGGTACTTCACCGCCAGCTGGATGATGCGCTCGGTGCTGGTGACGCTGGTGATCGTACCGAAGGTCTGACTCTGGATATTGCGATCAGGCGGCCCGAAGTTCGGGTGGTTGAGCAAGTTGTACGCTTCGCCGCGAAGCATGATGTACTGACGGCCGATCGTCTTGATGCGCTTGGACAGCGAGAGATCCACGTTCCAGTAGCCTGGCGCCCTTGCCACGCCGACGCCGGCGTTGCCGAACTGCCCTGGGGCGGCCGACTGGAACGCCGAGCGCTCGAGCCAGTGGGTGATGTTCTGGTCCGCCGGCACCGGGTCGCCGATGAGGTCAGGCCACTGCGTCGAGCGCGTGATCTGAAGCGACGGGTTGGAGCTGTCCTGGACCGTGACCGGGTATCCGGTATGCGCGGTGACGGCGAAGCTCGCGGCCCAGCCGCCGACCAGCGCATCCAGCCCGCGGTTCATACCCGAGCCGTACTTGCGGTCGATACCAACCGGGATCTCGTAGCTGCCAGCGACCGACACGATGTGCCGCGCGTCGAAGAACGCAGGTCCGTAGTTCATGTCGATGTCGCGACTGTTGACCGGATACGCGCCCTCGGAGGCCACGCCGCCAGATCCGTAGTACCCGAGGTTGTTCGAGTTCGCCTTGCTCAGCGTGTAGTTGGCAACGAAGTCGAGACCGTTCCAGAGTCGCTGCTTGAAGGTCGCCTGGAGCGCGTTGTAGTCCGAACGCGCGCGCGATGACGTCGTGGCGATGTTGGTCACGAGCGGGTTGAACTGGTACAGCGGGCGACGCTGCTGCAGCGAGAGCCAGGTCGACGGGGGACCCTCACCCGGCAGCGGCTGGTTGCCCTCGATCGGTGCCACCAGGTACTTCGACCTGTTGCCCACGTAACCGACGTTGATCGACGACCGCGATCCGAGCAGGTACTCGACGAAGACGTTGTACTGCTGCGTGAACTGCGGCCGCAGGTTCGGATCCCAGGCACGCAGCTGACCCGACACGCCGGTCGTCTGCAGCCCGTCGAAGCCCGTCGCGATCGTGCTCGACGCCGTCGGGAAGGCCCAGGCGCTCTCCGACTCGAAGAAGTACGGCGGGTTGAGCGGCAGCCGCAGGTTGGCGCCCGTGCCTTCCATGAACTGCGTGATGCCGTAGCCGCCGCGGAACACCCATCTGTCGCCCTTACGGTAGGCAAAGCCGAGGCGCGGCTCCCAGCCGTTGTAATACGGCTCGTAGAGTGCGCGGCTGTTGCCGTTCTGGCCGGCCAGCTGCTGCTCGAGATCGGTCAGCGAGAAGTTCGCTTGACGGTCGTCTTTCTCGACGAGCGGCGTGGTGTTGCCCCAGCGCAGCGCGAGATTGAGCGTGAGATTGTCGGTGGCCTTGAAATCGTCACCGGCGTAGACCGCGTAGCGTTCCTGATACTGCGTCCAGGGTTCCGCGAGCGAGCCGCGGCCCTTGCCAGACACGTAGTCGAGCAGGAAGTCGGCAACCGCTGCCCGCGTGTAGGTGCCACCGTACCCAATGAAGCCCAACACGCCATTGTTGCCGGCGTAATAGCGCTCCATGATGTAGTGGTTCCAGTTACCGCCGAACTTCAGCGTGTGGCGACCCTTGAGCCACGTGAGTCGCTCGTTCAACTGGAAGAGCCCGTTGTGCATGTTGCTCGCGCCACCGGTCGTGCCGATGTTCGACACGTTGTTGCCGATTCGGACCTCGGTGAGGCCGGGGATGGGCTGTGAGCCACCGATACCGAGCTGGTTGTTCAGGTTGCCGAGGCCGCGCAGATCGAGTGGCGTGCTGTTGAACTGGTTCGCGTTGTAGCCGACGAGCAGATCGTTGACGATTCCCGCGCCGAAGATGCGGTTCCAGTTCGCACCGACGCTCCAGAACGGGTTGTCGCCGAGGCTGCCGAACTGCAACGGCAGCGCCGTCTGTTCGGTCCGCGATTCGTGCGACTGCCGCGAGTAGCGAACGTAGACCTTGTCCTCGGCCGACGCGTTCCAGTCGAACTTCACGTCGAACTGGTTGGTTTCCTCGCTCGACGCGCTCTTGCCGATGTAGTTCTGACGGAAGTCGCTGATCGGCCGGTCCACGTTGGCGCGGGGGTAGAGCGCCTCGTTGGCGAGCAGGCCACGCGCAAACGGGCTGAAACGCGACACGGGAATCTGGTTGTTCGGAAAATTCTGGCCCGTGACTGGGTCGCGCAGTTGGATCCCGGGCAGGAGGCTGCT
Organism: uncultured bacterium; assembly: GCA_966211945.1. GTDB lineage: Bacteria > Acidobacteriota > Vicinamibacteria > Vicinamibacterales > Vicinamibacteraceae > Luteitalea. The sequence goes on along the minus strand of CBIHOS010000013.1, from coordinate 33,993 downwards.
CAGATCGCCGTTGCGCCAGGCGTCTGGCATCACGGTCGCGAACGAATCAGCCGGCGGGACCTTCTGGCGGCCGCCCTGGTAGTCGGCGAACCAGAACAACTTGCCCTTGACGATCGGGCCGCCCAGCGTGCCGCCGAATACCTTGCGCTCGAAATCGGACTTCCGGCCGCCTGCACGGTTGGTCGCCCACGGCGTCGCCGCGAGCGACGCATCGCGCCAGTAGTAGAACCCGTTGCCGCGGATGTCGTTGGTGCCCGACTTGATCACCATGTTGACGCTGGCGCCGGCGACGTTGCCCATCTCGGGCGAGTAGTTGTTGGTCTCGACGCTCACCTGCTCCACGGCGTCGGGGCTCGGCTGGTACGCAATCAGGTTGTCGACCGCGTCGTTCATGTCCACGCCGTCGATCGAGAAGTTGTTGGCCTGCTCGCGCTGGCCGTTGGCGTAGGGACGGCCGCCGGACGACTTCAGGGCGTTGAACGTGCCAGGGTTCGGGTGGGTCGTACCAGCCGCATAGAGCGTGGTCGTCGAAAGACTGCGCCCCTGAATCGGCAGTTTCTCGACCTGCTCACGTTCGAACTTCGCGCCAACGACCGCGTTCTCGGTCTGAAGCACCGCGCCCGTCGCGGTGACCTCGACGCTCTCGGTCAACTCGCCAACCTCGAGTTCGGCATCCACACGAGCGGTCTGGCCGGCCGCGAGATCGACAGTGGCCTGCACGGACTTGAAGCCGGCAAGCTCGATCTTGATCGAGTACGTACCGATGGGCAGGCCCTGGATCGTGTACACACCCGCTTCGTTGCTCACCCCGGTGAACGGGACACTGGTGGCAGTGTTGGTGGCCGTCACCGTGGCACCCGGCACCGCCGCGCCCTGCGCGTCGCCCACGATACCCGTGATGGTAGACAGACCGACCTGGGCCCAGGCCGCCGTTCCCGACGTCGCGAGCAGACTCAATGCGACGACGAGGCGCAGCCCCGCCCTCCTTACGATTGAATTCATGGTCCCTCCCGGAACTCGAAGATGACGGAAGGGTAAACAGTTCGCGATGCAAGTTCAAGCGCCGTCAACGCGCATGACGGAAGAGAAGTGGGCATTCGTACTCGCTTTGTCCTACTCTGCCTCCATGAAAGGCGATACCTCCGCCGTCGTCGAAGCCCATGGCCACCTGATCGACTCCGGATTGTTGAATACGATCTTCGATGCAGTGATCGCGCATGAAGGCGCATTCGAGGTGCAAAAGTTCGAGATTGGTCGTACCAACAACGATGCGTCCGAGCTCGTTCTTCGGGTTTCTGCATTTTCCTCCGAGCAGTTGGATCGCATTCTCGAAGCATTGCTCCCGCTCGGATGCGCCCCCGTCGTCCAGAGCGATGCACTCATCCGCCACGCGGACATGGACGGCGCCGTCCCCGAGGATTTCTACTCGACCACGAACCATCGCACCGCCGTGCGCATCGATGGACGATGGCTCGACGTGCAGCAGCAGCGCATGGACGCCATCGTGGTGGTGAGCGACGACGACGCGCGGGCCGTGTGCCGCAAGCTGCGCGACGTGCGGCGCGGCGACCGCGTCGTCTGCGGCACCGACGGCATCCGCATCGTCCCCGAGTTCCAGGAGCGCGACAGGCAGCACTTCGCGTTCATGGCCAACGACATCTCATCGGAGCGCCGCGTCGAGGCGACGGTCTCGCGCATCGCGACGGTGATGCGCGACGTGCGCGCGCGCGGCGAACGCATCGTCTTCGTCGCCGGACCGGTGGTCGTCCACACCGGCGGCGCGCCGTACTTCTCGCAGCTGATCCGCGCCGGCTGGGTGGACGCGCTGCTCGCCGGCAACGCCATCGCCGTGCACGACATCGAGTCGTGCTTCTTCGGCACGTCGCTCGGCGTCGATCTCACGCAGGGCATGCCGGTGCTCGAAGGCCACAAGCACCACATGAAGGCGATCAACCGCGTCAACCGGGCCGGCGGCATCGTCCCGGCCGTCGAGCGCGGCGTGCTGACCAGCGGCGTGATGTTCGATCTCGTGACACACCGCGTGCCGTTCGTCCTGGCCGGCAGCATTCGTGACGACGGGCCGCTGCGCGATACGGAGATGGATCTGATCGCGGCGCAGGAACAGTACGCGCGGCTGCTCGAAGGCGCCGGCCTCGTGGTGATGCTGTCGTCGATGCTGCACGCCATCGGCGTCGGCAACATGCTGCCGTCGTGGGTGAAGGTGGTATGCGTGGACATCAACCCGGCGGTCGTCACCAAGCTGTCCGATCGCGGGTCGGCGCAGACGGTGGGCGTGGTCACCGACGTCGGGTTGTTCCTCAAGCAGCTGGCCACCCAGCTGGCCGGAGAGGCGTGATCGCCAGAGGCAGGTAGGGCGCGTTCCCCGAACGCGCCGGTGGCCCGCCTTCGCCTGCCTGTCCGGGCGGCTTCGGCGGGCGAGGACGCGTAGCCCTGCGGCTACGCGTCCTCGAAGAACGCCTCGTCCGCGTAACACCACGCCCACTGTTCACCCGGCTCGAGCGACTTCACGAGCGGGTGCTTCGTTGCGTGGTAGTGCCGCGTCGCGTGCTTGTTCTTCGACGAGTCGCAGCAGCCGACGTGGCCGCAGGTCAGGCACAACCGCAGGTGCACCCAGCGATCGCCCGTCGCCAGACACTCCTCGCAGCCCTGCGTCCGTGGCTCGACGTCGGCCACCTGGTCACGATGCGCGCACGTGATCGCCATGCGTCTCCTCCTCGGCAGGCCTGTTCCCGCCAATCGGCAACCGCACCTGCAGGACCGTGTCACCCGGGCGCGAATGCAGGATGCGGATGCCGCCGTGGTGCCGGCGGACGATGCCGCGGACGATGTCGAGGCCCAGCCCGGTGCCTTCACCCTGCTTCTTGGTCGTGAAGAACGGCTCGAACACCTTGCGTTCGATCTCGGGAGCGATGCCCGGGCCGTCGTCGCCAATCTCCACCAGGATCGAACCGCCCTCGCGCGTGACGCGGACACGGAGCGTGCCCTTGTCGCCCATCGCGTCGAGCGCGTTGTCGATCAGGTTGGTCCACACCTGCGTCAGCTCGCCGGCGTTGGCGTCCACGGTCGGGAGATCGTCGTCGTACTGGCGCTCGAGGCTCACGTCGCGCTTGATGCGCGGCGTGAAGACCTTCAGCGTGCGATCGAGGCTGACGCGCACGTCCACCGCCTGCCGCGGCATCTCGTCGCGGTACGCGTAGTCCTTGATGGCGGTCACGAGCTCGGTGATCCGCCGGGTGGCGTCCTCGATGTCGGTCACGAGTGTGCGCGCGCGCCAGGCCATCGTGAGACGGACGATGAGCGAGGCCACTTCGCCGGTCGGTACGCCTTCGACCAGGACGCCGACATCGCTGGCGTCGAGCCCGGCGTCGGCCAGCGCCCCGAGCGCATCGCGCGGCACGTCGTAGCCGGCGCCGCGCGACCATTGCCGCAGCGCCCGCTCCCGGTCGGAACGGTCGAGCGCATCCTGCTCGCCGCTGGCGGTCGAGCACAGGCGGTCGGCCAGCGGCGCCGCGGCGCCGACGTCGAACGTCTGCAGCTCGTTGAGCAGCGTACACAGCTGCGCCGCCGCGCGCTGCACGGCGGCGGCCGGGTTGTTCAACTCGTGCGCGAGTCCGGCCGACAGCTTGCCGAGCGCCGCCAGCTTCTCGCGATGCGTCTCGCTGACGGCAACCGAACGGATGCGGTCGGCCATCAGCCACACCAGGCGCTCGCCGAGACGCGGGAAGTCGCGCAGCAGCTCCGGGAAGTGCTCCCTGGGCAGCCATGCGACGCGGCTCCGGCGGCTCGTGCGGACGTCACCGGGATACTTCGCCATCCGCGAGTAGGGCAGCAGCCCGGCGACGTCGCCCGGATGCACGACCCACATCGGCTCGTCGGCGTTGGGCTGCCACACCTGCAGTTCGCCGGCGATCAGGGCGCTGAGGCGATCGGCCGGATCGCCGGCCCGGCCCACCGTGAGGCCGGCCTCGTAGGTGTCGTCCGACATCCGCGCGACGAGCCAGTCGCGCGTCGCCGCGTCGAGGTCCTCGAACACCTGGATGCGGCGCAGCGCATCGGCGAGCGGTTCGGTGAACGCGTCGGCCATGGACGTCACCTCCCGGCGAGGTACTGGTGCACGAACTGGATGGCGACGGCGCCCTCGCCGACGCTCGATGCCACCCGCTTGACCGATCCACAGCGCACGTCACCGGCCGCGAACACGCCGGGCACGCATGTCTCCAGCAGCCACGGATCGCGCTCGAGCGGCCATCCCTTGATGCGGCGGCCGCCCTCGACGCGCGGCAGATCGGGGCCGGTCAACAGGTAGCCGCGGCCGTCGCGCAGCACCGCGTCGCCAAGCCACGCCGTGTCCGGCTCGGCGCCGATCATCACGTACAGCGACATCGCGTCGACGGTCCGCCGATGCTCGCCGCTCGGGCTGGCCAGCGTGAGGCAGCGCAGCCGGTCGTCGCCATCCGCACCGACGATGCACGTGTCGGTCTGGACCTCGATCTTTTCGTTGGCCTCGATGTGCCGGATCAGGTACTCGGACATCGATGCGGTCAGGTTCGGCCCCCGCACCAGCATCACGACCCTGGCGGCGAACTCGGCGAAGTTGAGCGCCGCCTGCCCGGCCGAATTGGCGCCGCCGACGACGAACACCGTCTCGCCGCGGCAAGTGCGCGCCTCCGCCATCGAGGCGCCGTAGTAGACGCCGGCGCCGGTGAACCGATCGAGGTCGGGCACGCCGAGCTTGCGCCACTGCACGCCCATCGCCAGGACGACGGTGTCGGCCTGCACCTCGCTGCCGTCCGACAGCGTGAGGATCTTGTAGGAGTTGTCGACCTTCAGCTGCGTGACCGCCTGCGGGCTGACGATCTCGACGTTGAACTTGCGCGCCTGTGCCACCGCCCGGTTCGCGAGGTCGCGGCCGGACAGGCCGGCCGGGAAGCCGAGGTAGTTCTCGATCCGGGCGCTCAGGCCCGCCTGGCCGCCCGGAGCTTCCCTGTCGATCAACAGCGTGTTCAGCCCTTCGGAGGCGCCGTACACGCCGGACGTCAATCCCGCCGGGCCCGCGCCGACGACGACGAGGTCGTATCGCGCCAGCTCCGCGCTCGTCCGGAGATTCAGGTGGCCGGTCAGGTCGCGCACCGACGGCTGCTCGAGCCGCGCGCCATCAGCGACGATCACGAACGGCAGCGGCGGCTGCGTGTCGCCGACGGCGGCCTTCAGGGCCTCGCGCCCGAGTTCGGTTGCCGTGTCCTCGAACTTGTACGGGACGCGGTTGCGGGCGAGGAACTCGCGCAGCTCGTACGAGTGCCGCGACCACCGATCGCCGAAGACCACCGTCTGGTGCTGGTCGTCGCGGAAGTCCTCCCGCCAGATCGCGAGCAGGTCGTCGATCGGCGAGAACAGCTCGGTCGGGTTCCACGGCTTGGTGAGGTAGAGGTCGAGCCGGGCGTTGTTGACGCCCTTGATGGCGACGTCGGTGTCGGCATACGCCGTCAGGAGCACACGGCGTGTCGCTGGCGACACCTCGCGGACCTTCGTCAGCAGGTCGACGCCGCCCATGCCCGGCATGCGTTCGTCGGAGAGCACGAGCGCGACGGGCCGGTGCCGCTCCTTCAGCCGCTGGATGAGACCGAGGGCGGCGGTTCCCGACTCGGCAGCCATCACCTCGTAGCGCCGCTCGTCGGGGGTGTCGTCATCGTCGTAGCGATCGCGGAGATCGCGCTGGATGGCGGCGCGGACACCGGAGTCGTCGTCGACGGCGAGCAGGACTGGAGTGGGCATGTGGGTGAGGTCGGCGTTCGAGCCATGGTAACCGCGCCAGGCCGTGCGCCCACCCGATCGGCGGGGAGAGAGACAACGAGGCTGGAAACAGGCCAGCCCTCGTTCAGCTGCACGTTCGAACCTCGCGGCAGCGCCAGTGCAAACACATCGAGCTCGAAGGGGTGCCGTATCCCGGGCTTTCCGATGAGCTTCGTCAGCCGTCTACGTCGTGATCGTCTTGGCCAGCCGTTCCGCCCGGGACGCGATGAGCGCCACGTAGTCCTTCAGCGCGGGAGCGTCGAGTCCGGCTAGTGCAGCGCTGTCCGGGAGCGGCGGCACCTGGCTGCTCACGGCCTCAGAGAGTTCCCGCACACGCCGGCGAACGAACGACGCCGGCAATCCGATGTCCTCCGCGAACGGCGTCCACGTGGCCTGCCCGATCTCCTCGAGCGTGGCCCGCTTCGCGATCTTCATGGCGAGGTTCGGCGACAGATCCGGATAGGCCACCGTCGAAAGGAGGTCGTAGAAGGGCGCGAGCCGCATACTTCCGCTCAGGCACGATGCCGAGCGCCTGGCAGAAGTCTTCCTGGTGCAGGCGGTACGCCTGCCCGTTCGCATCGAACCGACGGCCGTAGCGGGTGACGAGCAGGTACGGCCGGCCCTCCACGCTCCGCGCGGTCACGGACGCCACCGGCAGTCCTATCGCTGCGGCCAGCGTCATCACCAACGCCTCGTTCTCCGTGGTGTGCGGGAACCGCTCGATGGCCGGCTTCAGAATGTGCGTCGTCGGCTGTCCCGAGGCCGGCAGGGCCACACGGTCGTCGACCAGCACGACGGGCAATTTGGTCTGCGCACCGGCGAGGGAGAGTCGCAGTCCCTCGCGCCCGGCGAGCAGCGGGCGCTTCGGCAGCGTGTCCAGCACGTCGAGCAGTTCGACGTCGGTGAGTGGGCGCGGCGTACCCGTCCGATCCGGTGCTGGCGGCACCTCGCCGTCCGGCCAGAGCGACAGGGCACCCGCGATCACATCGCGCTGCGCCTCCTCGGGCAGAAGGCCCGCGAAGAACGGCCGGCACTGTCGCTGGGTGAACGGCTGCTCCTGTTTGGGCAGCGAGAACGAGATCGCAGGCCGCGACGCGTCGGCCAGCCAACCCGACGCGTAGATGAACCGCATCTGACCGTGCTGATTCACCTGCAACGTGCCGACGACTACACCGTCCCACCAGACCGAGAGCGTCCGAGTCACGCGCCACGTCCTGACGGCGCGGGCGGCGGCGTGACGTCGAGGCGACAGCCGAGGGCGCTCAAGACGGCGAGCACCTTGTCGAGGCGCACGGTGGGCTTCCCGCGCTCCAGTTCGACCAGGAAGCGCAGCCCGACGCCAGCAGCCGCAGCCAGCTGATCCTGGCGCAAGCCCTGTGTGAGGCGGGTCTGCCGTACGACGGCGCCGATCTCTTCAACGGTCACACGTATTCCCGATCGGGAATATCGACCCAGATTCCATCTGACGCCGCGCTAATCTTACCGATCGGGAAGACAGTCGTCAGCTCGCCGTTTTCGAACATCCCCAGCGCTGAGAGAGCGTCACTCGACTCAGTGCGCGACGAGCCGGCTCGAGCGCCTCAGCACCATCGCTGCACGCTGAGGCCGGCACTGCTAGCGTCCGGCGACGCCGAGCATGTTGCGGCTCAAGTAGTCGGTCATCGTGTACAGGATCATGATGGCGAGGAACACGAAGCCGATGCCGGCCGTGACCTGCACCAGCTTCGGGCTGTACTTGACCTCCATGAACAGCAGGATGACCAGCAGCGCCTTGGTGACGGCGACGGCCAGCGCGACCGGCAGATTCAGGGAACCGAGGTCGACGCGCGAGACGAGCACCGTCAGCACGGTCAGGACCATCAGCGCGCCGAACACGCGGACCAGGGAAGCCTTCGTGGGAATGTGATGCATGGACGAACTCAGAAATGCTGAATGCTCAATGCGAAATGTCGAAAGCCACCGACCGAAGCCCGACGGCCGGACGGACGACGTGTCCGCCGTAGCCTGGCGGAGGCGGAAGGCCGTTCACATCAGGTACAGCAACGGGAACAGGAAGATCCAGACGATGTCGACGAAGTGCCAGTAGAGGCCGAACAGCTCGATCGGCGTGTACCACTCCGGCGAGAACCAGCCCCGCTGCGCCATGACGATGATCGGCAGCAGCACGAGGCCGCCGAGGATCATGTGGGTGGCGTGCAGCCCGGTCATCGCGAAGTAGAGCGAGAAGTAGATCTCCGCGCCGTTGCTCAGCGCCGCGTCGTGGAACTGGAAGTGCTCGCCGGGCACCAGGTGGTGCGAGAACTTCTCGGCGTACTCGACGACCTTGACGCCGAGGAAGACGCCGCCGAGCACCAGCGTGAGAATCAGGAACAGCACCAGCTGCGCCTTCTCGCCGGTCTTGCTCGCCCGCACGGCCAGCGCCATCGTCAGCGAACTGCCGATCAGCACGGCCGTGTTGAACAGGCCGAGCCAGACGTTCAGCTCGTGGCTCGCTTCGTGGAACGAGGCGTTGTACATCCAGCGGTAGAGGATGTACGCCATGAAGAGGCCGCCGAAGAACAGGACTTCGGTGACCAGGAACATCCACATGCCGAGCAGGCTGGCGTTCTGCTGCTGATCCAGCGTGTCGAAGTGGTGCTGCAGCATCGGGTGATGCGCGGCGTGTGCGTCCGAGCCGTTGGCCACCTCAGTGCTCCTCGGGGGCGTAGTAGTACGCGGGCTTCGTCACGATCGGCGTGACCTCGAAGTTGGCGGTCGGCGGCGGCGACGTGGTCTCCCACTCGAGCCCGAAGGCGCCCCACGGGTTCGGCCCGGCGGGGCGGCCCCGGAAGGCCGACCAGGTCAGGTAGATGCCCGGCAGCAGGAACCCGATTGCCAGGATCGAGGCGCCGGCCGACGACAGGATGTTGAGCACCTGCCACGACAGTTCCTCGGACGGATAGGCGTGGTAGCGCCGCGGCATGCCCATGTAGCCGAGCACGAACTGCGGGAAGAAGGTCAGGTTGAAACCGACGAAGACGATGACCGCCGAGGTCTTCGCCCACTGCTCCGAATAGAGCCTGCCGGTGATCTTCGGCCACCAGTAGTGGATGCCGCCGAGATACGCCAGCATCGTGCCGCCCACCATGATGTAGTGGAAGTGCGCGACGACGAAGTAGGTGTCGTGCACGTGGATGTCCAGGCCGATGGCGGCGAGGAACAGGCCGGTGAGACCGCCGATCGTGAACAGGCCGATGAAGCCGAGCGCGTAGAGCATCGGCGAGGCGAGCAGCACCGAGCCGCGGTACAGCGTCGCCGTCCAGTTGAACACCTTGATCGCCGACGGGATGGCGACCAGGAAGCTGAGGAACGAGAAGGTCACGGCGGCCAGCACCGACTGGCTGGTCGTGAACATGTGGTGGCCCCAGACGAGGAAGCCGATGAGGGCGATGCCGAGGCTCGCCATCGCCACCATCTTGTAACCGAACACCGGCTTGCGGGAGAACGCCGCGATGATCTCGCTGATCACGCCCATCCCCGGCAGCACCATGATGTAGACGGCCGGGTGCGAGTAGAACCAGAACAGGTGCTGGAAGAGCACCGGGTCGCCGCCGAGGTCGGGGTCGAAGAACCCGAGGTGCAGCGTCCGCTCGAGCACCATCATCATCAACGTGACGGCGACGACCGGCGTGCCGAGCATCATGATCAGGCTGGTCGCGTAGTGCGACCAGATGAACAGCGGCAGGCGATCCCAGGTCATCCCCGGCGCCCGCATCGTGTGGACCGTGACGATGATGTTCAGTCCGGTGAAGATCGACGAGAAGCCGGCGATGAAGGCGCCGACCGCGGTCAGCACGACGTGCGTGTTGGAAGCGGCGGTCGAGTACGGCGTGTAGAACGTCCAGCCGGTGTCGACTCCGCCCAGCGCCAGGGCGGCCACGCCGAACATCCCGCCGGCGATGTACAGGTACCAGCTCGCCAGGTTGATGCGCGGAAACGCCAGGTCCTTGGCGCCGATCATCAGCGGCACGAGGAAGTTGCCGAGGATGGCCGGAATCGACGGAATCAGGAAGAAGAAGACCATCACCACGCCATGCGCGGTGAACACCTTGTTGTACGTCTCGGCCGACAGCAGGTCGCCGTTGGGCGTGGCCAGCTCCAGCCGGATCAGCATCGCGAACATGCCGCCGACCAGGAAGAACGCGGTGACCGAGTAGAGGTACAGCAGCGCGATGCGCTTGTGATCCTTGGTGAAGAACCAGGACAGCGCGCCGTGTGTCGCGTTGAGGTAGTGCACCTCGGGCCGGGTCGGCGCCGGCGAGTCGTGTTCGGGAGTTCTGACGTCGTGCATGACGGTGTCCTAGTGGGCGCCTGCGGCGGCGGGCGCGGCCTCGGCCGCCGGAGTTCCGGCCGGGGCACTTCCCGGGGCGCTGGCCCCGAGTGACTTGATGTAGGCGATGAGCGAGGCGAGGCCCTCTTCGCTGATCTGCCCCTGATAGGTCGGCATCAGCGGCGGGTAGCCCTGCACCATCTTCGCCGTCGGATTCAGGATCGATTCGCGCAGGTACGCCTCGTCGGCGATCACGCTGGTGCCGTTGGCCATCGCCTGCGCCTTGCCGGCGATGCCGACCAGCGACGGGCCGCGGCCCTTGCCGTCGGCGGCGTGGCAGGTGGCGCAGCCGAGCGTGGCGAACTGCTGCTCGCCGGTCGAGGTCAGCGTGCCGGCCGGGGCGCCGCCAGCCAGCCACTGCTGGTACTCGCGCGGCTCCATCGCGACGACCTTGCCGATCATGCCGGAGTGCTGGGTGCCGCAGTACTCGGCGCAGAACAGCTGGTAGGTGCCGGGCTTGCTCGCCTCGAACCACATCGTCGTGGTCTTGCCGGGCACGGCATCCATCTTCTGGCGGAAGGCCGGGATGTAGTAGCTGTGGATGACGTCCTCGGAGGAGATCAGCAGCTTGACCGGCGTGCCGACCGGCACGTGCAGCTGGTTGATCTCCCGGTGCCCGGTCAGGTGCTGCGCCTTCCACATCCAGCGCTTGCCGATGACGTAGACCTCCATCGCCTGGGCGGGCGGCTTGGCGAGCGCGAAGTACACGCTCGTGCCCCACACGAACATCACCATCGCGATCAGCAGCGGGATCGCCGTCCAGATCACCTCGAGGGCCGTACTCCCGTGGATGTTCGCGCCGACGTCGTCGGCGGCGCGCCCCCGGGACTTCACCCCGCGGACCCCGCACCCCCGCGCCACCCCCCCCCCGCAGAACCGCGTGACGGCGAGCATGAAGAAGTACAGATAGTCCACGCTGGCTGCCGACGTGGACGCCTGTGACGGGAAGAGAGTGAAGGAGCCGCCCATAACCTCTGACTTACGCCTTGTGTGAAGCGCCCGGCGAGACACCGACAGCGGTGCCGCCGTACAGGCCACGACGCTCGCGGCGCCGCAGGATCATCCAACCCAAGCCCATCGCGATCAGGAACAGCACGCCGGCAATCCGCACCACCCGCAGGATCATCAGCCCGTACGTGCCCGTCGCCGGATCGTAGTGGAAGCACTGCAGCGCGATCGTGTCGATCGGCGAACCGATCGTGCCGTCGGCCGCTTCGACCAGCCCCAGCCGCAGATCGCGCGGCGCGAAATCGATGCCGAAGAAGTAGCGCGCGATGCGCCCCGCCGGCGTCAGGATCGTGAGACCGGCGGCGTGCGCGTACTGATCGGTCTTCTCGTCGTACGCGTAGGCGAAGCCGACCGTGTCGGCGAGCCTGTCGATGTTTGCCTTGCGGCCGGTGAGGAAGTGCCACGCGCCCTCGGTGCCGGCGCGGTCGTAGTGTGCCAGGTGGGTCGCCTTCTTCTGCGACGCCAGCCCCGGCCCCTCGCCCGGATCGATGCTCACGACGACGACGTCGAACTCCTGCCCGGCCGAGAACGCCAGGCCCTTGAGGCCGGCCGTCATGCCCGACAGCACCTGCGTGCAGAGCATCGGGCACTCGTAGTAGGCCAGGGCCAGGACGACCGGCCGGCTGCCGAAGTAGTCGCCGAGCCGCACCGCCTTGCCGGTCTCGTCCACGAACTCCAGATCGGCCGGCACCTGCTCGCCGAGCCGCTGCGCGTAGCCGACCTTCTCGAGCACCTTCGGCTTCTGACTGGACGGCAGTCCCGCGCCGGGCTGCGTGCCGCCGGGCCCGGTCTGGGCGGCAGCCGGATACACACCGGCCGTCGCGACCACCACGGTCGCCAACGCCACGTGTCTCAACCAGCCGAGTGCCTGCATCATCACCTCAGTCGGGCCCGGCTGGGGACCCACCGTCGCCTCACGGCTTCGGTGCGCCAAGCAGCCGGCCCTGCGTCATGTCCGTCGGGCTCAGTGCGGCGTTGCCGCCGCCTTGGGCGGCGCTTCCGACTCCGCCGGAGCCGCGGGAGCGCCGTGATCACCAACTGGTGCCGTCGCGCCCTCGGCGGCCGGCTCGGGTGCCGCGGGCGCCGCCGGCGCGGCCGTCGGCAGACCGCGTTCGACGATCAACTGCTTGGCCCGCTCGATCGGCAGCCGCACCGTGCCCGCCGACTTGTCCACCCACGCGTACGTCGTGAGTGCGGTGTGCTGCGTCGCCTTGATGTCGGCGAGCCACCGCGGCTCATTGGTGAGCAGCATCGGCCCGGCGGCCGGGCGCCCCGCCTCGCCGGCGGTGTTGACACGATCGGTCAGCCCCGGCGTGCCTTGTGCCTGGCTGGCAGCGGTGCCGAAGTCGGCGACCCGCGCGCTCGAGGTCTCCTGCGACCTCGCGCGGCGATCGAGCAGCCGGTAGGTGCCGTACATCGCCGCCGACACGGTCAGCAGCACGATCGCGAAACCGATCGCCAGCTTGCCGACGCCGTCGAGCGGGATGTCTGTCGTCTCGTGATTCAGCGGCACGTGCCCATCGTCGCCGTGCGAGCCGTGCCGGAGGTGATGATCAGTGGCCATCTGCCAACGCCTCGGGGAGATAGGGGTCGCCGACCGGGAGCACCGCGCGGCCCTTCAGGAGGTAGCAGAACGCGCCGACCCAGAGGCCGAGCACGCCGAACACCGCCGCCACGTCCATCCAGTGCACCCGGAAGGGGCCCTCGGTCGTCCATGGCGCAATCAGGCAGAACACGTCGAGAAAACGCATGACGAGCATGAGCACGGCCACGGCGACCAGGCGCTTGCGGACCCGCTTCACCGACCGGAACAGCAGCAGCAGCCAGGGCAACACGAAGTGCCCCGCCACGATCACGAGCGTCACCGCCTGCCAGCCGTTGCCGAACCGGAGCAGGTAGTACGGGATCTCCTCCGGCAGGTTGGCCGACCAGACGATCAGGAACTGCGAGTACGCCAGGTACGCCCACAGCATGATGAACGCGTACAGCAGCGTGCCGTAGTCGTGGAACCGGTCGGCCGACAACGCCCGCGCCATGTGCACGTTGTTGTGCAGCAGCGCCGCGACGACGACCGCGAACGCCAGCGCGGTGAGGGCCATGCCCATCAGGAACCACAACCCGAAGATGGTCGAGAACCAGTGCGGGTCCAGCGACATGACCCAGTCGACCGACGCGAAGGTCACGCTCAAGCCCATGATCAGCACGCCGGGGCCGGCGATCTTGTTGAAGCGATCGAGCGGAAACTGCTCGGTGTCCTGCTGCGCCGACCAGCGGACGAGGAACAGCGTCAGCACCGACCAGATGGCGAAGTACACCACCGCCCGCACCGTGAAGCCGGTCGGGTTCAGGTAGGCGATCTTGTGGCGGATGAGCGGGTCGCTGGCGGCGACCTCGGCGTGCGACCACTCGTAGAGGTCGTGCATGCCGAGGACGATCGGGATGAACAGCAGCGCCATCAGCGGGATGGTCCGGGCGCCCGCCTCGAACGTGCGGCGGAGCACCAGGCTCCAGCGGCCGCCCGACAGGTGGTGAATCATCAGCAGCGTGAGGCTGCCGAGCGGGATCCCGAGCACGAAGACGTACGCGAGCAGGTACGACCGGTAGAACTGCGCGTGGTCGACGGTGAAGCCGAACGCCAGGCCGATCACGCCGAGCACGCCGAGGCCGAGGCCGACCTTCTGCAGCGTGTCGATCTGCGGCGGCGCCTGGAAGTCGGCCGGATTGAGATTGCGCTCAGTCATGCGCGGCGCCTCCTCCGTGGGACGCCTCGGAACCGGGAGCCGGGGCCTTGCCGTCGAGCGTGCCGCGCTGGTCGGCCGGCACGTCCTCCACTGTCGCACCCTGGCTCAACTGCAGGGCCCGGATGTACGCGGCGATTGCCCAGCGATCCTGCGGCGCCACCTGGGCGGCGTAGTCCGGCATCTGGCCGAACCCGTTGGTGATGACGTCGTAGAAGTAGCCGACCGGCGCGGCCTTCAGCCGGGCATCGTGGAACGACGTCGGCCGCTTGTAGCCGCGCTGCACGACCGTGCCGTTGCCGTCGCCGAGGGCCGAGTGACACGGCGTGCAGTAGATGTCGAAGCGGCTCTGGCCGCGATCGAGCAGCGCCTTGTCGACGACGACCGAGGCCGGCAGTGCGGCGAGCGGCTCGCCATCGATCTTGCCGGTGTAGAACGCGTCGTCCTCACGCAGCGTGCCGCGCGCGACGGTGCCCTCGGGCTGCGGCCGCATCGCGCGCTTGTCGGCGAAGAAGTCGCTCTCTTCGAGCGCCTCGTAGCGCGGCGTGTCGTGCATGTCCTGGCGGCAGCCGGCGATCAGGGCGGCGGCCAGCAGCAGCCCGCCCGCGACGGCGAGGCGCCGGGTGGTAGGGACGGCCGTCGGGGCCGTCCGCGCCGTGTTCGATGGGTGACCCATGGCTTACGCGCTCACCTCGCTGATCGCCTTCGGATGCAGCCCCTCGAGAAACGCCCTGGCCCGCGACAGGTCGAAGCGGGGATCGGTCGCCTCGAGGCAGAGGAAGAAGCCCGTGGTCGATGCCGTCCGGCGGAACGCCTCGACGTTGAAGACCGGGTGGTACGGCTGCGGCAGGCCGTTGAGCACCAGCATGCCGCCGGCGGTGGCGAGTGCCGACAGCAGGATGGTCGTCTCGAAGGTCGGGATCGAGAAGGCCACCCAGCTGTTGAGCGGCCGGCCGCCGATGTTCAGCGGGTAGTCGATCACCGACGTCCAGTAGCACAGCCCGAAGCCGCCGAGCAGGCCGAGCACGCCGCCGGCGAACGTCAGCTTCTGGACGCGGCGGTCGTCGTGCCCCATCGCCTCGGCCAGGCCGTGTACCGGCGCCGCCGTGTAGGCGTCCATGTGCCGGAAGCCCTCGGCGTAGGCCGCCTTGGCCGCCCGCATCAGTTCGGTCGCATCGGTGAATTCGGCCATCACGCCATACAGCGCAGACGCCGGCGCGCTCTCAGCCATGGTGCGCGTCCTCCTTGGCGTGGGCCGGCGGTGTGAGCGTGCGGAGCTCGAAGATCGAAATCATGGGCAGCACACGGATGAACAGGTAGAACAGCGTCAGGAACAGGCCCATCGTGCCGATGAACGTCGCCCAGTCCCAGCGCGTCGCTTCGTACATGCCCCACGAACTCGGCAGGAAGTCGCGGTGCAGCGACGTCACGACGATCACGAACCGCTCCAGCCACATACCGACGTTGACGACCATGCACACGGCGAACAGCGGCACGACGTTGGTCCGGACCTTCCTGGACCACAGCAGCTGCGGGACGACGCCGTTGCAGAAGATCAGCGCCCAGTAGTAGCCGGCGTACGGGCCCGTCATGCGGTTGACGATCATGAACTCCTCGAACTGGTTGGCGCTGTACCAGCCGAAGAACGCCTCCATGCAGTAGCCGTAGAACACGATGAGGCCGGTGGCCAGCGTCACCTTGGCCATGTTGTCGATGTGGCGCACGGTGATGAAGTCGTGCAGGCCGTAGATGGCGCGCATCGGGATCATCAGCGTCAGCACCATCGCGAAGCCGGCATAGATGGCGCCGGCGACGAAGTACGGCGGGAAGATCGTCGCGTGCCAGCCGGGGATCACCGAGACGGCGAAGTCGAAGCTCACCACCGTGTGTACCGACAGCACCAGCGGGGTGCTGAGACCGGCGAGCATCAGCGAGGCGCTCTCGTAGCGCTGCCAGTGGACGGCCGAGCCGCGCCAGCCGAGCGCGAAGAGGCCGTACACCCGCTGCGTGATCGGCGACTTGGCGCGGTCGCGCATCGTCGCCAGGTCGGGGATGAGGCCGATGTACCAGAACACGATCGAGACGGTCGCGTAGGTCGAGACCGCGAACACGTCCCAGATCAGCGGGCTGCGGAAGTTCGGCCACAGCGCCATGCTGTTCGGGTACGGGAACAGCCAGTAGGCCGCCAGCCAGGGACGGCCGGTGTGGAAGATCGGGAAGATCGCCGCGCAGGCCACGGCAAACACCGTCATCGCCTCGGCGGCGCGGTTGATCGACGTCCGCCAGTGCTGCCGGAACAGCATCAGGATCGCCGAGATCAGCGTGCCGGCGTGGCCGATGCCGATCCACCAGACGAAGTTGATGATCGCGAAGCCCCAGCCAACCGGGTTGTTGACGCCCCAGATGCCGGTGCCGCGGAACACCAGATAGGTCAGCGCCACCAGCAGCAGCTGGAGGATGCTGAAGCCGATCAGAAATCCGACGAACCAGCTGAAGGGCGTGCGCCCCGTGATGATCCCGGAGATCTTGTCTGAGATCGATCCGAAACTGTGCCCTGGCGCAATGTAGCGCTCTCCCGGGACGGCTTCCTTCGCGTGGTCTAACACGATTGCCTCGCGTCGCGTTCTGAGGTTCGTAGCCGCCGGACCTGTCCGCCGGTCGGTGTTCTGCCGCGGGAGCCCTGTAGGGCAGTAGATCCGGCCCACCCCGTGGGTCGCGCGGGACAAGTCCCGCGCCTACGAAGGGTCATGAGCCGTGCCCCTCCGTCGTGTGCGCGGGCACATGCGCGGCCTCGGGCGACAACACGGGATTGGGATTGCGTACCGCCGCGAGGTACGTCGTCCGCGGCCGGGTGTTGAGGTCCTCGAGCAGGCCGTAGTTGCGCGGTTCGGCCCGCAGCTTCGCGACCTTGCTCGACGGATCGTTCAGATCGCCGAAGGTGATGGCCTGGGTCGGGCAGGCCGACTGGCAGGCCGTCCGAATCTCGCCGTCCTGGATGCGGCGATCCTCGAGCTTGGCGGTGATCCGCGCCGCGCTGATCCGCTGCGTGCAGTAGGTGCACTTCTCCATGACGCCGCGGCTGCGCACCGTGACCTCGGGGTTGCGCGCCATCTTCAGCGTCGTGGTGTCCCAGTCGGCGTAGAGCAGGAAGTTGAACCGCCGCACCTTGTACGGGCAGTTGTTCGCGCAGTAGCGCGTGCCCACGCAGCGGTTGTAGACCATGTCGTTGAGCCCCTCGTTGCTGTGCACCGTCGCCGCGACGGGACACACCACCTCGCAGGGCGCGTTCTCGCACTGCATGCAGGTGAGGGGCTGGTCGTGCACCGTCGGGTTGTCGAGGTCGCCTTCGTAGTAGCGGTCGATGCGCAGCCAGTGCATCTCGCGGCCGACCGCGACCTGCGTCTTGCCGACGACGGGGATGTTGTTCTCCGACACGCACGCCACGACGCAGGCATTGCAGCCGTCGCAGGCGTTGAGGTCGATGACCATGCCCCACTTGTAGCCGTCGTAGGCCCACTCGTTGCCGTGCAGCGTGTCCTCCGGCTTGGGGACATGCGTCATGTGCTGCGCGAAGGTCGGCTCGGCCTTGTAGAACGGGAGCGCCGCGCTGCGGACGACGGCGCGCTGCTCCATGTTGAAGTGCATCTGGGTGGAGGCGACCGTGTAGGTGTCGCCGGTGCTCTCCACCTGCGCGCCGATCGCGAACCACGGCGCCGTCGAGCGGCGCACCAGATACGCGTTGTAGCCGATGCCGCTGCCGACCCGGCCCGCCTGCGTGCGCCCGTACCCGAGCTGCAGGTTCACCGAGTTGTCGGGATGACCGGCCTGGACCCAGACCGGGCCGCTGATGGCACGGCCGTTCAGCGTCACCGTGGCAACCGCCGACTGGTACCTGGTGACCCGCTGGACCGGCAGACCGAGCCGCTCGGCGGTGCGCGGGCTGACGATGATCACGTTGTCCCAGGTGACCTTGTTGAGCGGCTTGGGCAGCTCCTGGAGCCAGCCGTTGTTGGCAAACCGGCCGTCGTGCACGGTCGGATCGGCGCTCCACGTGACTTCCAGCGCGTCTGCCGGCACCGTCGTGGGTGCGGCCGGCACCGCTGCCGGCGCGCCGAGCGTGACCGGCGCCGCGGCCGTGCCGAAGACGAAGCCGTCGTGCAGCGCGCGCCGCCAGAACTTGTCGAAGTCGGCAAACGCCGCGCCGTCGGGCGCGGTGAGCGTGCCGCCGCCGAACTGACCTTCCCAGTAGGCGCGCAGCGTCTCGAGCGGGGTCGCCGCCGGGTTGTCGCCAAACGCGCCGATCACTTCGGACGGCGACTTGGCCGTGGCGTAGAGCGGCTCGATCAGCGGCTGCGCGATGGTGACGGTGCCGTCGAAGGCCCGCAGGTCGGCCCATGTCTCGAGCGGGTGCGTGAGCGGGACGTGCCAGTCGCAGCGCTGCGACGTCTCGTCGGCGAAGAGGCCGGCGTGGACGCGCATCGCGACCTTCTTCAACTGGTCGGCGAACCCGAGATCCACGGGCGTGTCGTACACCGGGTTGCCGCCGACGATGACGAGCACGTCGACCTTGCCGGCGGCCATGTCGCCGACGAGTTCGGCCAGCGTGCCGCTCTGGCCGTCGACCCGCGCCACCGGCGAGGGCAGGTAGTCGACGGTCGTGCCGACGGCGCCGAGCGCCTGGTTCATCGCGGCGGCCAGCACATGCACGGCCGCCGTCTGGTTCTCGCCGGCCACGACCAGCGCACGGGCGCCGGCGGCGCGGAGGTCGGCGACCACGGCACTGACCCATTCGGCCGTGACCTTGGCGGGCAGCGACGCCGCCGAGGCGCCGGCGACGCCCAGACCAGCCGCCACGGCGCGGGCCACGGCGTCGACGTCGACGGCCCGGACCGGCACCCGGTGATCGGCCTTCGTGCCCGTGTTGCTCGTGCGGCTCTCCACCATGTAGAGCCGGTTCATCGTCGTCGCGCCGCCTTCGAGGCGGCGACGGTCGGCGAAGGTGCGGGCGTTCCGGAGCTCGGCGCCGCCGGAGTCCATGAAGTCGGCGTCGAGCGACAGGATGACGTCGGCGTTCTCGAGGGTCAGGCGCGGCTCGACCCGCTGCCCGAAGGCGGCGGTGAGGGCGTCGCCCGACGTGCCGCCGACCGGCTCGTACTGGATCCAGCGGGCTTCCGGGAACAGCGCGAGCACCGCCTCGAACTGCGAGGCCAGGGTCGGCGAGGTGGTGGCGCCGGTGAGGAACCGCAGCCCGGCGCCGTTCGTGGCCCGCACCGCGGTGAGGGCGCCGGCAATCGCGGCCAGGTAGTCGGTCCAGGAACGAATCTCGCCGCGGTACGTCAACGTCTGCGACCGATCCGGGTCGTACAGCTCGAGGATCGACGCCTGCGCGAAGCGGCTGGTGCCGCCGCCGGCCGGGTGCTCCGGGTTCGGTTCGATCTTGATCGGGCGGCCGTGGTGGCTGACGGCCAGCACCGGCTCGGCGATGCCGTCGCGCGGGATCGCCGTCGCGAACAGCTGGGTCTTGCCGGGAACGTAGCCCTCCGGCTGCACCACGTAGGGAACGATGTGCTCGGTGGGCTGGCGGGTACAGCCGGTCACGCCGGCCAGCGCCAGGGAGGCGCCCATCAGCTTGAGGAACTGTCGGCGACCGGCAGGGTCGTTCCACTCGGCGGCGTTCTCGGGGAACTCGCGCTGCAGGTACTGCTGGAACTCCGGCGTCTCGGCGACCTCGTCGAGGCTGCGCCAGAACGTGGGTCCGGAAGCCGAGGCGAGCCGGGCGCGGATGGCCGACAGATCGATATCACTCATGGTTCGCAACGGAAGCCCGCGACCCTGATCGCGGGCGGGCAGACGACCGGGCCCCGACCAGCGTCGGCCAGGGCGCGCACGGCAGCAGCGGTGCTCGTCACCGGTGGCACGTCGAGCAGGCCGTCAGACTCTGAATCTTGTATTCCTGCACCAGCTTGCGGCCGATCTCCAGCTGGTCTCCGGCCGGCTCGTACCCCATCGTGAACACCGCCTCCCGCGGGCGGACGAACTTCTCGGGGCTGCGGTGGCACTCCAGGCACCACTCCATCTGGAGCGTGTTGACCTGCCGGATGCCCGCCATCTGGTCGATGCGGCCGTGGCAGGTCTCACAGCCCATCCCCTTCTTCACATGGATGGAGTGGTTGAAGTACACGAAGTCGGGCAGGTCGTGCACGCGGGTCCAGACCAGCGATTCGCCCGTCTTGAAACTCGACCGGACCGGTTCCAGGTACGGACTCTGGGACCAGATCTGGCTGTGGCAGTTCATGCAGGTCTTGGTCGGGGGAATGCTGGCCGAGGCCGCCTGTTCCACCGAGGTGTGGCAGTACCGGCAATCGATGCCCATGCCGCCGGCGTGGTGCAGGTGGCTGAACTGGACGGGCTGTTCGATGTTGGCGTTGGCCCCTGTCACGTAATCCGACCGCATCGACATTCCCACGATCGACGCCACCAGCCCGCCGAACAGCAGGAGGCCGACCAGGGAGAAACGGGCAATCGCGTTGGCGCTGCGGGGAAAAATCTGGCTCATGGCTCAGGTAGCGACACAGCCTGCGCGGGGCGCGTAAGGCGCGCGTATTCTGTCACAGAAAATCCGTGGGCGTGCGCATCGGAACCCATACGATCCCGACTGTTTTGGTCCGATTTCTCGTGCAGCCCGCGAGGATCGGGCGACGGAACGTGGCGGCTGCGAACAGCGCGGCCTGCCCATAAGGTCGAGCCGTCGCCCGCACCGACACACATAATGTGAAAAGTTTCACAAGGTGTCAACGACGAGCCGCGGACAGCCCCTCCTGCAGCACGCGCCAGAACGGCACCAGCGGCTCCCACTGCGACACCAGCCAGCCAGGGAACGCCGGTGTGAACAGCTCCGGGGGATGCGGCACGCGCGTCCACCCGCCCCATCCGCCGATGAGCCGCACCGCCGCCGCACGCTCGTCGTCCAGGCCGCGAAACTCGTGCGGCACGCGGGAGAGCCGACGCAGCTCCCACTCGACGCCGGCCGAGGCAGGGAGGGTCGTCGACTCACCCAGCCGCGCCGCGTGGTCGCCCTCGACCAGCCACCGGCGGAACCGCGGCAGCACCTCCCTCGGGATCTCCGGCAGGCCGACGCCGTACTCGATGCCCTTGGTGCCGATCTGCACGTAGAAGGCCGGCTCCTCCATCCGCACGCCGTCGGTCCACCAGAGCAGCGCGAGATGCGTCTTGTAGGGCGGCACGTCGGGCCGGAAGCGGCGATCGCGGGCAATCCGCACGATCGATCCGTTCACCCGCGGATCGGCCACGACGCGGCAGCCCGCCTCGTGCAGCGCGTTGCCGACGGCGACGACGGCCTGGCGGGCCGGGGTGAGGATCGCCGCCTGGTAGCGCGCCCGGTTGTCGGCCATCCAGGCCTCCGTGTTGTGCCGCGCCAGCGCGCGCAGGAACGTCACCGTGTCGCGCGGGAAGCCCTCGAACGCCGCCGGCGGGCGGCTCACGCGAGCGCGCCTCCGCAGCTGGACCCGGCGCCGGCCGTGCAGCCGAAGCAGTGCGGGCCGGTCGCGATCCGGCGTGCGAGGAAGTCGGCCGGATCGACGTCGCGGATGTGGAGCGACCGGCCGGTGCCCGCGCCCAGACCGATTGCGTAGTTGAAGTCGCAGTCGTAGACGCGCCCGTCCCAGGCGACGTGCAGCTGGTGCCGGCACATCAGTCCCTCCACGGTGGCCGGATTGAACGCCCCGGCGAGGCGATCGACATAGGCGTCGAGCCGGTCGACGCGGGCGAGATCGCGGGCAAACCGGCCGATCGGCATGTTCGTGATCGTCAGGAGCCTGGTGAACGCGAGGCCGAAGTCGTCGGCCAGCCGCTGCCGGTAGTCGGCCTCGAGCGCCGCCTGCGGACCCGGCAGTCCGGTGCCGCCGGGGTTGTAGACCAGGTCGAGCGGCAGCGCCGGCTGCCTTCCATAGCCGGCGTCGTTGAGCGCGCGCAGCGCCGTGATCGACCCGGCGAACGTGCCGCGCCCGCGCTGTGCATCGACGTTGTCCGGCGTGTAGCAGGGCAGGCTGGCGACCAGGTGCACGCCGCGCGCCGCGAACCACTCGGGCAGGTCGGTGAAGCCGGGCTCCAGCAGGATCGTGAGGTTCGTGCGGACCATCACCCGCGCGCCGGTGCCGAGCGCCGCATCGACGAACCAGCGGAACTCGGGGTGCATCTCCGGCGCGCCGCCGGTCACGTCCACGACGCTCGCACCGCTGGCCCGCACCACCGCCAGCACCTGCGCCATCGTCTCGCGCGACATCGCTTCGGTGCGCTTCGGGCCGCTCTCGACGTGGCAGTGCACGCACGCCAGGTTGCAGGCCAGCCCGACGTTGACCTGCACCGTCGAGATCGAGGCGGCACGCAGCGGCGCCCCCGTCGCGTCCATCAGCGCACGAGCAAAGGAAGGCGCCGGGCTCATCGCTCCCGACTATACCGCCGCCAGGCACGCGCCCCCCGTACCCCGTACCCCGTACCCGGTACCCGGTACCCGCTACCCGATACCCGATACCCGATAAGATCGTCCCGTGAGCTACTTCAGCGACGAAGAGGTACGGGCGCTGTCCGAGCGATTGTCCGGGATGACCGATCCGGTACGGCTGGTCTTCTTCACACAGACCTTCGGCTGCGAGTCGTGCACGACCGCCCGGCGCATCCTCGACGACCTCGTGCGGGCCAACCCGCTGGTGAGCGTCGACGAGAAGAACATGGTGCTCGACACCGGCGACGTGGATCAGTTCGGCATCATTGCGGCTCCCGGGATCGCGATCGTCGGCGACCGCGATCGCGGCCTGCGTTTCTACGGCGCACCTGACGGCTATGAACTGGTGTCGCTGCTCGAGGGCATCCTGCTGGCGTCGGCCGGCGATTCCGGGCTGAGCGAGGAGGCCCGCGCCCAGATCGCGACGCTCGACGAACCGCGCGCGCTGCAGATCTTCTCCACCCCGACTTGACCGCACTGTCCCCGGGCGGTCCGCCTGGGATGGCAGATGGCGATCGAGAGCGATCACGTGACGACCGCCGCGATCTCGGCGGTCGAGTATCCCGACCTCGTGCGCCGATTCCGCGTGACCGGCGTCCCCAAGACGATCGTCAACGAGACCGCCGACATCCTCGGCGCGGTGCCCGAATCGCAGTTCGTGGACACGGTCGTGAAGGCGGGAGGCTGAGCCTCACTTCAGCGTCTTGATGAACGCCACGACCGACGCGATCTGCGCGTCGGTCAGCACACCGGCGAAACTCGGCATGCCGGTGCCGTCCTTGCCGTAGCCGTCGACGATCGCCGCGGCTGGCTCGCGGATCGACTGCCGGAGATAGGCTTCGTCGGCCACGACCGGCCGCTGGCCATCCGCCAGCCGCCGGGTCGTGCCGAACACGCCGACGAGCGGCGGTCCGAGCCTGGACGGCCCGCCACGCTCGGTCGCATGACAGGCGAGGCAACCGTACTGGGCGAACAGCCGCCGGCCTTCCTCGACGCTGACCACCTGCGCCGGGGCCGCCGGGGCCGGGGCCCGCTGCGTGAGGTCGACTGCGATGTCGCCAAAGCCTTCTGCCCGAGGGTCGAACGGCGCGAGCGCGTACGGCGTCGTGTAGCCCTTCCCTTCCAGCGCGACCCCGTCGCGCGTCGCGATCGTCCAGCCGATCTCCAGCTGCATCACCGGGCGCATGCCGGCGATCGCCACGAACACCGCCCGTCGATCGTTCGAGACGTACGCCCGGCTCGGCGCGAGCGCGTCGATGCCAGGCGTGCCATCGGCCTTGAAGTTCGGCGAGCCGTACCGGAACGTGCGGCGGTACTGCCACGACGATGCCGCGTACTTCGACGCGTCAGCCGCTACTGACGGGTCGACCTCGACGTCGAAGCGCAGCAGCACCCCCTCGCGCATCGGCGTGATTTGCCGCGGCACCGTCACCGGCGCGCCCGTGTACCTGACCCGCGAGAGGCCCGCCTGGCGCGTCGCCGTCGTGCCCCACCCGATGATCTGGAAGCCGGCGATGTACAACTGCCCGTCGGCCGGGTTGACGGCGCCGTTGAGCGGCGGATGGTCGAACGCGGTCGTGAGGCTGACGACGGCGGCCTGCGGCAACGGCCGTGACAGGTCGATCAGCACGCGGAACAGCTCGGGACGGTTGTAGCCGATGTGGACGAGCCCGTCGTTCAGCGGTCCCATCCGCGCACCCGTGAGCCACACCTGCGACATGCCCGAGGCGTTGACGCTGTGCGGAATCCACGTGAGCGGCGCGGCGATCGCCGCCGGGTAGATCTCGCGCGGCAGCTTGTCGCTCAGGAAGCCGTAGAACTGCCGGTCCTTCACGACGTGCAGCGGCGTGCTCGGAATGTAGTGCCCCTGCTGATCGCTCGCGGTCACGAGTCCGGTCGTCGGATGGACCGCCAGCTGCGGCTGCCGCAGGCCGTAGCCGAGCACCGTCGCCTGCCGCCCGTCCGCCGACAGCCGCAACACACTGCCGTTGTGCTTGCCGATCGTCGTCGCCTCCTGACCGCCCTTCGCGATGACGAACTCGCCGTTCGGGCCCAGCCGGATCGTGCTCGGGAACTCGCGCGAGTCGGCCGTCTGGGCAAAGGCGTTGGAGAACAGCTCGTGGCGATCGGCTTCGCCATCGCCGTCGACGTCGTGCAGGCGCCAGACGCCGTTGCGGTCGAAGACGTGGATCTGGTCGTCGCGGACGGCGGCGGTCAAGGGCTCGTGCAGCCCCGACGCGAACCGCTTCCAGCGCACGACGCCGGCCGGCGACGCGAGGCCCCGCGCCAGCCAGACGTCGCCGTCGATGGTGACCAGGACGCCGGTGCCGTCGGCGAGGAACTGCACGTCGCCCACCCGCAGGTTGCGCCGCCACCGGTTCTCCAGCGGCAGCGCCACATCGTCCACGACGTATGCGTTAGTGGAGGGTGACGGTTTGATCCGGGTGGTGACCTCGGCCGGCCAGCGGGCCGGCGCGAGGGCGGTTGGTATCGGCGCGGGCATCACGCTGGCCGGACGGTCCTTCGAGATGGCCACGGCCAGCCGGGCCGGGCCGGCGTGCGGCGGAAGGCGCACGGCCTGCACCGCACCGCCGCCAGGCCGTGTCAGGGTCTCGAGCACCGGGCGCAGTTCCGGGTCGGCGCCGATGGCGACGTGAGTGCCGGCGGCCTGCACGCCGACCATCAGCCACTGGACCTGGGTGGACGGTCCGAGTTCGAAGTGACGCACGACGCCCGATCCGGCGGCCGCTGCCGGTCCGAGGCTCGTCACCCATTCCTTCACGGGCGCGCCGCCGACGGTGTACTCGAGCACGACGCCGCCGGGTACGGGCTGGATCGCCGTGAACCGGCCAAGCGACGCCGCAATCGGCCCGCGTCCGACTTCCTCGGGCGACGGCGCCGGCTCGCGCGGGTCGTCCAGCGACGGCCGCTCGCCGACCTGCCAGCCCGGATAGAGACCGTTGGCCAGCCACACAGGTCCATCCGGCGCCGGCAGATCCGTCTGCCCGGCGGGGGTCTTGCGGTCGGGCGCGTGATAGGAGCCTGGCGCAAGGGCTGTCGGCGTCACGCCGTTGCCCCGCCACACGGCGACCACGCGCAGCAAATCCGGATCGAAGGCGGCCCAGAGGTGGTCGCCGGCCCGCAGCACCAGCGCTCGCGGCGCGAGGTTGTCGGCCGGCAGCGGCGCCCCGGCCCGGCGGGCATCGACGACCGACGAGAAGAACGGTGCGTCGGGCTCGAGCCACGGTCCCCACTGTTCCGTGGACCACCTGGTGGGCACCACCGCCTGGCCAGCGCCGGGATGGCGCTCGGCCCACGCGACGAGCAGCATCGCCGTGGCCGACGATGCGACGAGACTCCGGAAGAGGACCGACGTAGGCATGTGCGGACGTCGATCCTAGCAGCGCGGCGGTGAGGTTGACGACAGAGACGTCAGGTCTCGAGGCGGAGCCGATCGCCCGGCTGCAGGTGCACGCGGTCGAGCGTCCCGGCGCCGAACTCGAGCACGGTTCTGGCCTTGCGCGTCCCCGACACCATCCGCCACGCCGGCAGGGCCGGACAGACACGTGTCACCCGCTGGCCGGCATCGAGGAACACGACGTCGATCGGGAAGCGCATGAACCAGGTGTGGATCGACCAGGCGGGCGCCAGCAGCAGACCGTCGCCGACGGCGAGCGACCGGTGCGCAAGCAGGCCGACCATCCGGGTCCAGGACGAGCGCGCCTCGGTGACGATGCCGATGCGCTCACCGTGCGGCCCGATCACACGCACGCGCGCGGCGCTCACTTGCCGACGACGAGCGTCCGCGCGACGGTCTCGCAGGCACTCGCGTGCCGGGCCGCCGTGGCTCGCGTCGCCGCGCACGTCAGCCGATAGAGCGACGCGCCGCTGACGACCGAATACTGCGTGACGTCGAGATCGCCGCTGAGCCCGCTGGCGCCATACCGGACGACGACGACCTTGTTGCCGCCGATGGTGTCGAGCGCGCTGCCCGCCACGCGCGCGTGCGGCGACCGCTGGGCAAGGGTCTCGAGTTCGATCTGCTTGAACGTGTCGTCCACCTCGTCTGGCGCGAGCGCCACCCGCAGGACCTGGAAATCGAGCGCCAGGCTGGCCTCGCCCTTCTTGTGCATCAGCAGCGCGATGTTGCCGCCAGCCGCGGGCACGGCCACCCAGTCCTTCTTCGGGTACGCGAACGACACGTTGTACACGACGCTCCTGTACGGCACGGTGTCCTTGGCGGCCAGCGGCGCCACCCGCGGCATCTGCGGGCGCGCCGCCGGTGCCTGCGCGCGGGCCGCGAGCGTGAGCCCCGGCGCCGTCATCGTGAGCGCGGCCGCCAAAACGGCGCCTCGGCCGAACGCACGTCCGCATGACGCGGCGCGCGATCCGGCGATCGTGGAAGGGAGGGCATGTGTCACGGGCGTTCTCCGATGTCGACGACGAGGACGCTGACGTTGTCGCGCGTCCCTGCCTCGATCGCGTAGTTCATCAGGCGGGTCGCGACCTCTCGCGGCTCGCCGGCATAGGCGCCGGGGTCCAGTTCCTCTAGGCCGATCACGCCGTGCAGCCCGTCGCTGCACAGCAGGAGTCGCATGCGGGACGGCACCGGCATCTCCGCCATCGACGGCGTCACGTCCTGGTCGGCGCCGAGCGCGCGCGTCAACGCCCGCCGCGACCCGATCCGCTCGCCGGCGGCGTCGAGCTGGTCCACCGTCGCGGCGTCATCGTCGGTGAGCGCGTGGGCCGGGCCGGGATCGAGCCGGTAGATCCGGCTGTCGCCGACGTTGGCAAACGACACGACGTTGCCGGCGACGAGCACCGCCGCGACCGTCGTGGCCATGCCGAGCAGGGCGGGGTCCGACTGGGCCGCGAGATGGACACGCTGGTTGGCGAGCACGACGGCCGTCCGCAGCCGGTTCGACGTCGCCGAGAAGCGCGGGTCCCAGCCGAGCGGCCAGGTGTCGTCCTCGTTGCCGCTCGATCGGGCGACGTAGCCGGCGACGGTCTCGGCGGCGATCTGGGCGGCGACCTCGCCGGCGTTGTGGCCGCCGACGCCGTCGAAGATCACGTAGAGGCCGTACCGGTCTTCACAGAGGACGCGGTCCTCGTTGACCTCACGCACCGGACCGCGGTCGGTGGCGCTGCCGCCGATTGTCACGAAGGAAGTGGCGCTCATCAGGCTGGTACGGCAACAGGCAGTTCGACGGCGACCGTGTGCTCGAGCACCTCGGCCAGGGATGTCTCGCCGAGCAGCACCTTCGCCAGGGCGGCTTCGCGCAGCGTGCGCATGCCGTCCCGGTGGGCCTGCAGGCGGATCTCGGAGACCGAGGCGCGGCGCATCACGAGGTCCTCGATCGCCGACGAGATGCGCAGCACCTCGAAGATGCCGGTGCGGCCGCGGTAGCCGGCGCCGCCGCAGGCCTGACAGCCGCGCGGCTCGCGCACGGTCACCCGGCCGTGAGGGTGAAGGCGATCGAACGGCGCGGTGATCGGGTGCGTCCGCACGTCGATCTCGTTCGGGGCGCTGCATTCCCGGCACAGACGACGCACGAGCCGCTGCGCGACGACCAGCCGCAGCGCCGAGGCGACGACGAACGACTCGAGGCCCATGTTGAGGAGGCGCAGCACCGCCCCGGCGGCATCGTTGGTGTGCAGGCTGGACATCACCAGGTGGCCGGTCAATGCCGCCTTGAGCGCGATGTCGGCGGTCTCGGCGTCGCGCACTTCGCCGACCATGATCACGTCGGGGTCCTGGCGGAGGAAGCTGCGCAGCGCCATCGCGTAGGTGAGTTCTTCCGCGTCGCACTGCACCTGGGTGACGCCGAGGATGCGCGACTCGACCGGGTCCTCGGCCGTCAGGACGCACTCGTCCTCGGTGTTGAGGCGATCGAGCAGCGCGTACAGCGTCGAGCTCTTGCCGCTGCCGGTCGGACCGGTGACCAGCATCAGGCCGTTGGGCAGGTCCGACGCCTCCTCGAGAAGGACGCGCGTCTGGTCGTCGACGCCGAGGTCGCGCAGGTCGCGCCGTTGGCGGGCACGATCGAGGACACGCATGACGACCTTCTCGCCCGAGATCGACGGCACCAGCGAGAAGCGCAGGTCGACGGGGCGGCCCCACACGAGGTCGTAGCCGATGCGCGCGTCGATCGGCGCCACGGCGCTCGTCAACGGCACGTCGGCCATCGCCTTGAGGCGCGCGCCCACCGGCAGGATCACGCTGGGCGGCAGATCGTGCAGCACGCGCAGCGCACCGTCGACGCGGGCCCGCACGCGCAGGCGGCCCTCGGCCGGCTCGACGTGGATGTCGCTGGCGCCCGACTCCACCGAGCGGGCGATGATCTGGTGTACCAGGCGGATGATCGCCGGCTCGCGCGCCAGCAGTTCCAGTCCCTGCGCGCCGTGTCCGAGCGTGTCGCGCATGCGGTTGGCGAACGAGGCCGCGGCGTCGACGTAGTGCCCCAGCGGCCGGTCGACCGCTGCCCTGTAGGCCTGCTCGGCGAGATCCAGCGACGCCTCGCCGTCCGGGCGCAGCGTCCGATCCTGCAGGGCGTCGGCGTAGTGCTTCTGCAGCGCCGCCGTCACCGCCGGCTCGGTGACCAGCAGCGGCACCACCTGGCAGCCCGAGATCGATTCGAGGGCCCGGCGGTAGCGCGCGTCGGTCGGATTCAGCATGCAGACGTGGATCCGGTTGACCTCCATCTGGGCGGGGAACGCCAGCATCGCCAGCCAGACGTGCGCCGGCACCAGCGTGTTGATCCGCTCGAGGAAGTCCGGATAGACCGTCATCAGCGACGGGTCCACCGTCTTGATGCCGGTGATCTCCTCGAGCAGCATCCGCACGGCCTTGTCGGGCGCGAGGTTGAGCGCAAGCACCGCGCCGGCCAGCGTGCCGCCGCGCGCCTGCTGGTACACCCTGGCCATGTCGGCGCGGGTCGCGTCGAGGGCCCTGGACGAGACGAGCAGCTCGGCGAGCCGGGCGTCGAGCTCGCCGTCGGTCATTGGCCGCCTCCCTTGAGCGCGCTCAGGCGGTCCCGCGCCGTCGTCTTGCGGGGATCGTCGTCGGGCAGCCACTCGACGGCCCGGCCGTACCACGTGATCGCGTCGACCGGCCGGTTGCGGGCGTCGAACTGCCGCGCCTTGCGGTAGGCATCGTCGCCGGCGGCCTGCATCTTCGTGCGGGCCGCGGCGGCCTGATCGGCAGCGCCGGCGCGTTCATAGGCCGCGATCGCGCGCGTCCAGTTGCCGCCTGCCTCGAGTGCCTGTGCCTCGGCCAGCGCCTTCTCGCGCACGGCCGCCTGGCCCTGGCGTGCCTGGGCGAGCAGGGCCGCGGTGTCGCGGAAGTCGCGCTGCTGCGCGAGGACTGCCTGGAAGGCGCGCTCGGCGTCCACGAAGCGTCCGGCATCGAGTGCGCGCCGGCCCTCGTCGTAGCGCGCGACGACGGCCGGCGACTCCTTCGGGGCGGCGGGCGGCGCGGGCCGCTTCGGCCGCGCGGCCGGCGGCGGATCGGGCGCCTTGGCGACCGGGGGCGGGGCGAGGGGAGTCGGAGGCGCCGGCATCGGGCCGCCCGGCCACGCGGCCGCCGGCGTCGGCGCGCCCGGCGTCGCGGACGTCGAGGCCGGCGCCTCGGGAGCCGGCGATGGTTCGACGGCCGCGGGCGGCGCGGCGGGCGGCGGTTCGGCAACCGGCGCCGGCGTCTGCTCGGCGGCGGCTGGGGCGTCCTCCGGTCCGAGATCGGTCAGGAGCTTGTACGCGACCGCGGCGACGACACCGAGCATCGCGACCAGGAACAGCACCAGGATGATCGGGTTGACGCCCTTGCGCGGCGCCCTGTCCTTGACTGCCGCGCGCTTCACCGGAGGCGGCGGACCGGCAGCGGCCGGCGCGGCGCCCGACTTCGCGCCGGGCATCAGCAGCGTCTGGTCGCGGGGCGGCGGCTTGGTGCCCGGGCCCGTCTGGCCGGCGGTCTCGGACACCCGCGGCGGCGGCGGTGGCGGCGGGGCCGCGGGCTTCACGTCGTGGAAGGCGAGCTTGTAGTCGCCGAACAACACCTCGTGCCCGTGCTCGAGCGTGAGGCGATTGACGCGCTGTCCGTCCTTCCAGCTGCCGTTCTGGCTGTTCAGGTCGATGAAGACCCAGCGGCCGTGCTCCTCGCGCAGTTCCGCATGGAAGCGCGACACCGACTTGCGCGGGTCGATGAGCGTGATGTCGTTGGTCTCCGAGCGCCCGATCCGCCAGTCGCGGTGGCCGGGATCGAACTCGGTCTCGACGGCGCCGTCGCGCCAGATGAATACCTTGGGCATCTCAGGGTCGCTCCCGGTGCAGCGGCAGTCGGCGGCGGACCACCGGCCGGCCGCCGACGCGCCCTACCGCGAAACCCGTGCGTGCAACCGCGCGGCTTCCGTGCGCGCGCGTGCGTGCATGGCTTCGTTGTCGAGCGTCAGCGCCTGCACCTGCTCCCACTGGCGTGCCGCCTCTTCCAGCTTCATCTCTTCTTCGGCGCGGCTGGCTGCTGCCTGCAGGCTGCGAAGCCGAATCTCGCGTTCCCCCATCACCCGCAGCAGCTGCCGGCGGGCCGGTTCGTGCTGCTGGTCGCGCAGCAGCGCGCCGTGCAGCAGCCGGTAGGCGTCGAGCAGGCGGCCGTTCCGGTAGGCCAGTTGTCCCTCGTCGTAGAGCCAGTCCACCGGGCGATCCTTGGCCGCCAGCGCTTCCTTCTCGATGGCCCGGGCCTGCGGCGAGTCGAACGGCGTGATCGGCGTGTCGGCCGGCAGGGACGGATCCTCGCGCCGGTGCTCCTTGGCTGCCGCGGCCTGTTGGGCAGGCGCCAACAGGAGGAAGTACACCGCCGCCAGCACGCCGCCCATGAACAGCATGGTGAACAGCGCGGCGAGCACGAGCTTCAGGCCCTTGCTCCCGCTCGGGACCGGCGCGGGTCCGGCGGCGGCCGGCGCGGCGGCCTGCCCCTCGACCTCGAACACCAGGCGCTGGTCGCCAATCTGGATGACGTCGCCGCTGGAGAGCTGCGCCGCGTGCACCGTCAGGCCGTTGACCGTCAGGCCGTTGGCGCTGTCCTGGTCTTCGATGCGGACGCCGCGCGGCGTCCAGGAGACGAGCGCGTGCCGCTTCGACACGAACTGCGACGCCAGCACGATGGTGTTGCCGGCGTCACGGCCGAGGGTGATGGAACGTCCCTGCTCGAGCGCGTACACCAGCTCCTCGCCCTCGGTGCGCTGCAGGACCAGTCTGGCGGTTGAGCGATCGGTGGACATGGCCGTCTCTGTACCTCAACGCGTGCCGAGCACCACACGCACATGGCCGGACTGCTGGCGACGCAGTGTGACAGACCCGAGACCGGGAGCCTCCACCGTGGTCTCGGAGCCGGCCTCCATGCCGAGGGCGCCGAGCCCCTGCACGACCGTGTTGCGAACCTGGCCGTCGTCCAGCACGTCGAGCAGGTGGCGGCCTCCCGCCGACGCCCACCCCGCGACCCCCGACGCCGGACCGTGGGCGCTGCGCTCGACGACCTCCAGCGTCGTCGTCACTTCCAGCCAGGGCGGACCGGACACGGCGACGGGCACCGCTGCCGCAACGGCGTCGACCGCGGCGCGGCCGGCCACCTGCGCCGCACCTGCCGTGAGCGCCGCCTTCCGCTGTTCGATCAGGTACGTGACCACGCCCGGCAGCCGTTCGAGGCCTGGCATCAGCGTGCCCTGCATGCCCTTGGGCGACGACCCCGAGACCGCCAGTTCCACCTGCCGCGTGAAGTGCTGCAGCGTGGCGCGCGTGTGGCGCTTGATCATCAGACCGCCGAGGATGGCAAATGCCAGGCTGGCGACGAGCGCGACCACGACGGCAATCCCGGCATCGCTGGACGACGCGCCCTGGTAGCGCACCCACACCACGTGACGGCCGCCCGGGGCGGACACGTAGGCGTCCACGAACGTCTCGTTGACGCCGACCTGTGGGTCGCTCACCGCACGCCAGCCCTCACCGATGCCGGGCAGCGTACTGAAGCGCTGGCCCGACATCGACGCCGGCGCGACTGCACGCCCGGTGGCGCGATCGAGGACCACGGCACGCTCGACGCCGGTCTGCGTCAGCACCTCCTCCAGCACGCCGGCATCGACGACCGGACTGGATTGCGGATCGACGCCGGCCGCCAGCCAGCCGGCCAGCGTCCGCGCCTGGCGGTGCGACAGCGCATCGACGGAGCCGGACGCCACCGAGAGCACGGGCAGCGCCCCGAGGAGCACGGCAAGTCCGCCCAGCAGGACCGCCGTGAGCGTCACGAGGCCGCCCCACGACACGCGCGGCCCTTTCACCGTGGCAGCCGCCGGCAGCGTCCCGGGTGGCTGGACCGCATGCTCGGCCGCGGCGAGCGGCCGAGCAGCGGCGACGACCGGAGCGGCCGGGGCCGGCGGGGCGGATTCCGCCGGACGGGCATCGACCGGGCGGGATTCCACCGGATTGGGCGCCGGCTCGTCCACCGCAACTGCGGCGGAACCGGGCGGGCGCAGCAGCACCATCGTGCGTTCGTCGGGCGCCCCGACTGCGGCGGCAGGCGCGGGCTCGTCCTCCCGCGGCGCCTGCGGCGGCGGCATCACCGCGGTGCTCTGGTCCGTGTGCGCCCGCGCCGGTGGGTGGGCCAGCTGGTTGGCCGGCGGGTCGGACGGCACGCCGGCGGCGGGCGGCGGAGGCGCGTCACGCGCGGGCGCGGCCGCGGGCGGACCAGACAGGACGGCGGTGCGGTCGTCGACGGGCGTGGCCGCCACGGGGGCCGATGCGGGGGCCGCGACGGGGGCGGCCACCGGGCCGGCAGCCGCGGCCGCCGCCGGCGTCGTCGCCGTCATCGGCACCTGCTCGACGAACCGGATCCGCGCGTCGCCCACCGTGACCACGTCGCCCGGCGCGAGGTCCGCCGACGTCACCTTGTGGCCGTTCACGAGGATGCCGTTGCGGCTGCCCAGATCTGTCACGCGCGGCA
Source organism: uncultured bacterium (assembly GCA_966211945.1). Taxonomy (GTDB): domain Bacteria; phylum Acidobacteriota; class Vicinamibacteria; order Vicinamibacterales; family Vicinamibacteraceae; genus Luteitalea. Next base: position 562 of record CBIHOS010000013.1, on the reverse strand, counting down.
CCGGTCCGGAGGCGTCGAACTCGGCGTGGTGACGCGACGCCTTGGTGTCCGCCAGGCTGATGTCGCACTCGGCAGCCCGGCCGACCCGCAGCCGTCCGACGAACAGGAGTTCGCGTTCGCCCTCGGGGGTGATGACGATCAGGCGGCGGCTGCGCAAGGGCGAGTCTCAGAAATCCGAGTAGATGAACTTGAGGGCGATCGGCGCGATCACGATGAGCAGGACGGCGGGGAAGATGAAGAGCATCATCGGAAAGATGATCTTCTGGGTCGCCTGTCCGCCAGCCTTCTCGGCGCGCTGGAAGCGCTCGGTGCGCAGGAACGACGCCTGCGACTTCAGCACGTCGCCGATCGAGGCGCCGAGCATGTCGGCCTGCACCAGCGTGGAGACGAACGAGGACACCTGCGGAATCTCGAGCCGCGCCGCCATCCCCCGCAGGGCGTCGGACCGTGTGGTGCCGAGGCGGATGTCGTTGAGCACTGCGGTCAGTTCGTCGCGCAACGACCCGCTCAGGCCGCGCTTGACCAGGCGCTCGAGCGCGATCAGGAACTCGAGGCCGGCCTC
>CBIHOS010000012.1:0-52627 GCA_966211945.1 uncultured bacterium | reverse complement strand
CGTTCGGCGTTCGGCGTTCGGCGTTCGGCGTTCGGCGTTCGGCGTTCGGCGTTCTTTGCGGCATGATGAGCACGCCATGACGCGACGAGACTTCCTCGCAACCACGCCCGCCGCCGCCCTGACCCTGTCTGGCGGCGCGGCTGCGCAAACGGCCCCGGTCGCCCGGCAGTGGTACGAACTGCGCCGCTACCGTGTGCGGGTCGGGACGATGCGCGATACGACGCGCGCATACCTGCGCGACGCGCTGGTGCCGGCGCTCGGCCGGCTGGGCATCGGCCCGGTCGGCGTCTTCGACGTCACGGTCGGCGAGCCGCCGACGGCGGTCGTGCTGATCCCGCATGCCACGGCGGATGCGGCCGCGACGCTGTGGTCGCGCCTGGCGGCCGACGCCGAGTACACGAAGCTGGCGGCGCCGTTCTTCGACGCGCCGGCCGACCGTCCGGCGTTCGACCGCATCGAGAGCTCGCTCCTGCAGGCCTTCGCAGCGATGCCGAAGATCGAGGTGCCCGACACGAGCAAGCCGCGCATCTTCGAGCTGCGCCGCTACGAAGGCCCGAGCGAGGCCGCGAGCCTGAAGAAGATCGAGATGTTCGACAGCGGCGGCGAGCTGACCATCTTCCGCAAGGTGGGGTTCCGCCCGGTGTTCTTCGGCCAGACGGTCTTCGGCAACCGGCTGCCGCAGTTCGAGTACATGCTGACGTACGCGGACCTCGCGGAGCGTCAGGTGCAATGGGCGAAGTTCATCGCCGATCCGGACTGGAAGACGCTGTCGTCCAAGCCGGAATATCGCGACGCGATGATCATGTCCGGGGCCACGGCGACGTACCTGGCGCCACAGCAGGTGTCGCAGATCTGAGCTCGGTGCGTTCAGACTCGCACGAGCTCGAGATCGGCAATGCTCAATGCTCAATGCTCAATGTCGAGTTCCACACCTGCCTCAGCGGAACTGACGTGCGCAGGTTGCGACGGCCGTGGTGTCTGGTGTAGGCGCAGGCTTGGATTTCGACATTCCGCATTGAGCATTCCGCATTGCGCATTGGCGCGAAGCGCCCCCCTATGCGCTCTTCGCGCGGCGTGCCCGGTCCGCGGCGACGGCCAGCACGATGATGGTGCCGATGATGATCTCCTGCACGTAGTTCGGCCATCCCATCTGCTGGCTGCCGTTGCGCAGGAACGCCATCACCAGCGCCCCGATCAGTGAGCCGGCGATCGTGCCTTCGCCGCCCGCGAGGCTGCCGCCGCCGATGACGACGGCGGCGATGACGTCGAGCTCGGTGCCGATCGCAACCGTCGGATCGCCCTGGCGCAGCCGCGACATCTGCATGACGCCGGCCAGACCGAACAGCAGGCCGGCCAGGCCGTAGATCCAGATCGTGAGGCGACCGGTCCGCACGCCGCAGGCGCGCGCCGCATCCTCGTTGCTGCCGATGGCGAAGACGCGCCGCCCGAACACGGTGCGCTGCAGGACGAAGGTCGCGGCCACCGCCAGCACGAGGCTGACCCACACACCAGGCGCGACGAGCAGCCACGACGGCGTCGGGAAGGTCACCGCCAGTTCGTTCACCCAGGTCGCCGGCGCGTTGACCGTCTGCTGATCGGCCAGCCATTTCGCGACGCCGCGGGCGATGCCGAGCATGCCCAGCGTCGCGATGAACGGCAGCACCTTCAGCCGCGTGATCGCCAGCCCGTTGACCAGCCCCACCACGCCGCCCGTGACCACGCCGGCCGCCACCGCCGCCAGCGGCGGATAGCCGTCGCGCAGGCCGAGCGCGGTGACCACACCGGCCAGCGCGATCGTCGACCCGACCGCCAAATCGATGCCGCCGGCAATGATGATGAACGTCATGCCGATGGCGCCGAGCGCCACGATCACCGTCTGCGCCAGCACGATGCGCAGGTTGCGCGGCGACAGGTACTGCGCGGGGCTGTCACTGAGCAGCGCGAAGACGGCGATCACGACCAGCAGCCCGATCACGGGCCCGAGCGCCGAGAGACGGGCACGAAGGGTTGGGGACATCTGGGGCACGGTCAATCCGGGGATTCTAGCCGGCCGCCGCTCGACGTGTCGGGCGGTTTCGGTCCGGCCGGACAAGTCCGGCCGCGACGAACACACGCGTCATGCGGCACCGATCGCGGCCGCCATGACGCGCTCGGGCGTCCACTCGCGCAGCGGCCGCGCCGCCGTGAGCCGGCCGCGGCACATGACGGCAAGCGAATCGCAGAGGCCGAACAGTTCCGGCAGGTACGAGCTCACGAGCAGGACGGCGCAGCCGTCGTCGGCGGCGGCGGCAATCGCCTCGTACAGCTGCACCTTGCTGCCGACATCGACGCCGCGCGTCGGTTCGTCGAGCAGCCACGTCGCCGCCTCCTGGTGCAGCAGGCGGGCCAGCGCAATCTTCTGCTGGTTGCCGCCCGAGAGCGTGCGCACCGGCTGCGCCGGCGTGCGCGCCTTGATCCGCAGTCGCTCCAGCCATTTCTGCCCCGCCGCCCACTGTCGGGGCCCGTCGATCACGCCGCGCCGGCTCACGGTGCCATACCGCGTGCAGGTCATGTTGTCGGCCAGCGACATCGGCAGGGTCAGCCCCTCGCCCTTGCGGTCTTCGCTCAGGTAACCGAGTCCCGCCGCGAGGCGCTGCCACGGCGCGCGCGTGTGCAGCGGCACGTCACGGCCGTCCACCGACAGCCGCCCGGACACAGGACGCGTCTCGAGCCCCATGAGCCCGCGCAGCAGCTCGGTGCGGCCAGCGCCGACGAGGCCGGCGATACCCAGCACCTCCCCGGCTCGCACCTGCAGCGTTGCCCCGTGTACGCGTCCGGCCACCGACACGTCGGCGACGGCCATCCGCACGGTCTCGGCCGGTGGACGGCGGCGGGCCGGAAAGAGGTCGGCGACGTCGCGGCCCACCATGTGCCCGATGATCTGCGCATTGTCCAACTCGCCGACCGGGCCGGTCCACACCGTACGGCCGTCGCGCAGCACCGAGACATCGTCGGCGAGTTCGCGCACCTCCTCGAGGAAATGGCTGATGTAGACGACGGCGACGCCATCGTCGCGCAGCCGGCGGACGAGGTCGAACAGGCGCGTCACGTCCTCGCGCGGCAGACTGCTGGTCGGCTCGTCCATGAGGACGACGCGTGCGTTGGCCGACAGGGCGCGGCAGATCTCGACGACCTGGCGCGCGGCGATCGGCAGGTCGCGGGTCAGGCGATCGGGATGCAGTTCGGGATGGTGGAAGGGCGCGAGCACGCGCGCCGCTTCGGCCCGGGCCGCCGCGCGATCGTAGCGGCCGCCGCGGCGGGGCTCACGACCGAGCAGGATGTTCTCGGCAACCGTCAGGTGATCGCAGAGCGACAGCTCCTGGTGGATGAGCGCGATGCCGGCCTGGCGCGCCGCGAGCGGGCCCGATGGCCGATACGCAGCGCCGTCGATCGTCATCGTCCCGCCGTCGGGCGCGTGGCCGCCGGCGATGACGTGCATCAGCGTGCTCTTGCCGGCGCCGTTCTCGCCGACCAGCGCGTGAACGCGGCCGGGGCGGATGTCGAGCGTCACGCCGTCGAGCGCCCTCGTCGCGCCGAAGTGCTTCCGGATGTCGCTCAGCGTCAGCATGGAAGCCTCGATCATCGAAATGCCTCAATGCGGAAATGCGGCAATGTCGAGAACGGCTCTCGGCATTCCCGCATTCGACATTCCCGCATTACACAGAACCGTCTCTACGGCAGGTACTCCGAGAGCGGCGGGTTGAGCAGCGCCTTGGCTTCGGCCGAATCGAGATTGTCGGGCGTGATGATCGTCACGCCGGTGTCGACGCGACTCTCGATCGACTCGCCGCGCAGGTGCGCCACCATCGTCTTGACGCCGCGGTAGCCCATGTCGAACGGGTTCTGCAGCACGATGCCATCGAGCTGCCTGTTGCGGATCGCGGTGACGAACGCCTCGCTCGAATCGAAGCCGACGAACTTCACCTGGCCGGCGCGGCCGACATCCTGGAGCGCCAGCAGCATGCCCGCGGTGGACGACTCGTTGGGCGTGAAGATGCCGTCGATCTGGCCGCCGAAGCGGTTGAGCAGGTTCTCGGAGGCGCGCTTGGCCGTGTCGCGCGTCGGACCGGCGTACTGATCGGCCGAGACGATCTCCACGTTCGGGTACCCGGCTTTCAGGCGATCGAGGAAGCCTTGCTCGCGCGCCTCGGTGCTGGCCGAGCCTTCCTGGTAGCGCAGCAGAAGGACGCGGCCCTTGCCGCCGAGCAGCGTGCCGAGACGATCGGCGGCGAGCGCGCCGCCCTTCTCGTTGTCGGTCGCCACGAAGCTCACGGCGTCCTGCGAGGCGAGCGCGGAGTCGATCACCACGGTCGGGATGCCGGCCTGCCTCGCCTCCTGCACCGGACGTACGAGCGCGCTGGCGTCGAGCGGCGCGAGCACCAGGCCGTTGACGCCCTGGCTGAGGAAGCCCTCGACGACCTGGATCTGCTGCTCGCGATCGTCCTCGCGAATCGGCCCCTTCCAGGTGAGGCGGACGGGCACGCCCTGCGCCTCGAGCTCGCGCTGCGCCTTGATGGCGCCGGCGTGGATGCTCTTCCAGAATTCGTGCGTCGTGCCTTTCGGAATCACGGCCAGGTGCAGACCGCCCGTCGCCTTCAGTTCCTTGCCCGTCGTCGCCGGACCGTCGGCCGCGCCGCCTCCGCAGCCCGCCGCGAACGCCGCGAGTGCGACGGCCATGAACCCACGTTGGATACGCATCGCTGTCTTCGACCTCGTGCGGCCTCGCCGCCGGTGATTGAGGGAGGGATGGCTCGCTGATCCGTCCGCTTTCCTTCGGACACGCCAGCGGCGCGTCCCTACCCAACGGGCGCGAACACGCCCTTGACGTAGTCGGCCGCGTGGCGATCGGGACCGCCGAAGGCGCCGGGAATCTCCTCGAGCGACCGGTAGCGATGCGTGACGATGCGACTGACGTCGACGCGCCCCGACTCCAGCAGCTCGAGCGACTGACGATACACCGAGGGCCGGCCGTCCTGGTCGAAGCCGCCCGACGCGCCGACCGGGGCGACGAGCACCGGCTCCCGGAACTGCAGCGTGTTGAGTACGCCGAGATCGGCGCCCGACTGTCCGTGCGCGTAGAGCAGCACGGTCGCCTGCTTGCGGATGAGGCCCGGCATCTGCCGGAACACCTGCGCGCTGCCCGAGGCGTCGATCAGGTACTCGACGCGCCGGCCACCGGTCAGCGTCAGCGTCGCGTCGACGACGTCGGCGGTGCGCGGGTCGATGACCGCATCGGCGCCGTACTCGCGCGCGAGCGCCTGGCGACGCGGGTTCGGCTCGCTGACGAGGATGCGACCCTCGAAGCCGGCGACCTGCCGGAGATGCTGCAGGAACAGCAGGCCGGCGGGGCCGGCGCCGGCGATGAGGACGGTGCGCACGCGGCGCGACGGATCGGCCGCGTCCAGCGCGTAGCGCGCCACCCCGGAGAGGCGAGCGACGGCGGCATGCGCATGCAGGATGCACGCGAGCGGTTCGGTGAGCGCTGCCTGCTCGGCCGGCAAGGTGCGGCCGCGCGTCACGGCGTTGACGGCCGGCAGCACGAGCAGGTCGGCCAGCCCGCCCTGGAGCCCGGTGATGCCGTGCTCGCCGTAGGTCTCGCACTGATGCGAATCGCCGCTCGCGCAGTACTCGCAGGCCTGCGGCGCCGCGGCGCTCAGGCAGTTGCGTCCCTGATCGAGGACGACAGGATCGCCGACGGCGAGATCGCGCACCTCGTCGCCCCGCGCCTCGACGACGCCGGCGATCTCGTGCCCGAGCACCTGCGGCGAGTCGGCCAGCGGGACCTGCCGGCCGAGCCTGTCGGTGTGGTAGTTGGCGTGCCCCTCGAAGATGTGGAAGTCGGTGCCGCAGAGCCCGACCCCGGTCACGCGCACGACGACGTCGCGCGGCCCGACCAGCGGATCGCCGACGTCGGCCACGCGCATGGCGCCGGGCGCGGACAGGACCGCTGCCTTCACAGGCTGACGCTCTGCTCGGCCCAGACCTGGAACTCGCGGTGCTTGTTCTCCTCGGCCTTGGCGAGCACCTCGCCGCTGGCGACGCGGCGCACGTAGTCGAACACGTCGAGGCCGACCTCGTCGATCGATGCGGTGCCCTCGATGATGCCGCCGGCAGACATGTCGAGGTCCGAGTGCATGCGCTCGTAGATCGTGTTGTTGGAGGCGAGCTTGAGCACCGGCGCGATGGCGTTGCCGATCGTCGTACCGCGGCCGGTCGTGAACACCACCAGCTGCGCGCCGGAGGCGATGAGGCCCGGCGTCGATTCCTGGTCGTAGCCCGGTCCCTGCATCAGGTAGAGCCCGTGTCCGGACGGGCGCTCCGCATAGCCGACCACGCCTTCGACGCGCGTGGTTCCGGCCTTGGCAATGGCGCCGAGCGACTTGATCGTGATGTTGAGCAGCCCGCCGGCGATGTTGCCCGGGCTCGGATTCTCGTTGAGCACGGTGCCGAACTTGGAGGCGTACTCCTTGTACCAGTCGACCATGTCGTAGACGGCGCGGCCGGTCTCGGCGTCGCGGGCGCGCGAGGCCAGGATGTGCTCGGCGCCGCAGAACTCCGGTACCTCGGTGATGAGCACGGTGCCGCCCTGGCGGACCAGTTCGTCGGCGGCCCGGCCCAGCGCCGGGTTGGCCGACAGACCCGAGAACCCGTCGGAGCCGCCGCACTTGACGCCCATCGACAGTTCGCTGATGGACGCCGGCGTCCTGGTGATCTGGTTGACGACGGGCAGCATCGCCTCGACCGCCTCGAGCCCGCGCCTGACCGACCCCTGCGTGCCGCCGGCCTCCTGGATGCCGATGCGCGCGACCGGCTTGTTCAGCGGCCGGTGCCGATCGGAGAGGAACCGCTCCATCACCGTCAGGTTGGTCTTCTCGCAGCCGAGCCCGATGAAGACCACGCCGCCGACGTTCGGATGCTCGGCGTAGGAGGCCAGCGTGCGGAGCATGATCTCGATGTTCGATCCGTCCGAACAGCCGCAGCCCTTGTTGTGCGGAATGGCGACGACGCCGTCGACGTCGGGGTACTTGGCCCGGTCGAAGATCGTGAACTCGGCGACTGTCGCAATCTGCACCGCTTCGTGCGCCGCGCACATGCTCGTCGGCACGATCAGCACCCAGTTGCGGATGCCGACGCGGCCATCCGGCCGCCGGTACCCCATGAAGGTCGCGCGATCGGCGGCGGGCAGGTACTCGGGCGCCGCGGTGTGCAGGTGCGCGTCGAGGTCGCGCACGACGGGCACGTCGTTGGACATGTTCGCGGGCGAGATGAGGGCGCCGGCGGCAATCCCCTTCGACGTGCCGATCGGCTGCCCGTACTGCCGGACGAACGCGCCGGCGGCAATCGGCTCGAGGGCGAACCTGTGGCCGGGCGTCACCTCGTCGAGCACGTCGACGAGAGTCCGGCCGACCTGGACGAGGGTGCCGCGCGGCACCGCGACGCGGGCCACCGCGACGTTGTCGCGGGAGTCCACCTGGATGGCGTACGCCGACAGCGGCGCGGCTTGCGAAGTTGACGTAGGCATAGCGAGTCCAGTCGGCCGGTCCCCCGCCAACGGCGCCCCTCCGGCACGGGCGTTGCGGCACGCGCCGGCCTGGCGTCCTGGCGACGCCAGCGTCGGCGCCGCGTGCGGGTGGTTTGTCCAGCCTCCACCCTCAAGTATGCCCGCTTCCGCAATTGACTTGCACTGTCGGCTGCCGTAGAGTCGCGACGCAACCATTACAGGTCAAACCACACGTGGCCGGATCTGGCGAGAGCCAGAGCGGCGGCGCGTCGTGTTCAGGCCGGTCGTGCCCCCCACGATCGGCAGCAGGAGTACACATGGTCAGAGCGAGTCGGCTTCGTTGGCTGGCGTGCGGACTGGCGGCGCTCGTGTGCGTCGCCGCGAACCCACCCTCTGCGTCGGCCCAGGCGGCGCGCGGCAGCATCCTCGGCAACGTCGCCGACGCCTCCGGCGCGGCCGTGCCCGGCGCGACGATCACCATCACCGAAACCCGCACCAGCCTCGCGCAGAACGCCGTCTCCAACGAGTCGGGCAACTACACGTTCCCGAACGTGCCCAACGGCAGGTACAAGGTCGAGGCCGAACTGGCCGGGTTCAAGAAGGCGCTGCGCGAGGGCGTCGAGGTCGACGTCAACACCACCATCCGCATCGATTTCAAGCTCGAAGTCGGCGACCTGAGCGAAACGCTGACGGTGACCAGCGAGACGCCGGCGCTGCAGACCGACCGCGCCGACACCGGCCGGATCATCCAGGGCGAGGCGATCGCGGCGATGCCGCTCGGCTTCGGCCGCAACTTCCAGGGCATGTGGGCCACCGTGCCCGGCGCGACGCGCCCGACCCGCCCGCACTCGGAGTTCTTCAACTCGCAGGACTCGCTCGAGAGCAAGGTCAACGGCCAGAGCCGCCTCGCCAACAACGTGCAGGTGGAAGGCATGGACAACAACCACCGGACCGGACTGCTCACGGTGCTGATCCCGTCGGCCGAGGCGCTCGAGACGGTTGCGGTGAGCACGTCCAACTACGACGCCGAGTTCGGCCGCGCCGGCGGGGCGGTGACCAACGTCACGCTCAAGTCGGGCACCAATCAGCTGCGCGGCAGCGCCTTCTGGTTCACCGGCAACGAGAGCCTGAACGCGACGCCCTACTTCGCGTCGACAAAGCCGGACATCAGCTACAACCAGTTCGGCTTCGCGGTCGGCGGCCCCGTCCGCAAGAACAAGCTGTTCTACTTCGGCGACTATCAACGCACCAACGACAACCTCGGCCGCGTCTACCGCTTCTTCGTGCCGCCGGCCGAATGGCGCAACGGCGACTTCAGCAGCGCCACCAGCACGATCATCCGCGACCCGCTCACCGGCGACAGCGGCGGCAACAACCGCGCCGCGTTCGCCAACAACGTGATCCCGGCGAGCCGCATCAGCCCGATCGCCCAGAAGGTCCTGGCGCTCGTGCCCCTGCCGAACCTGACCGGGCAGCCGATCGGCCAGCCGAACTACGAAGCCACGGCGCAGCGCGAGCGCAAGACCGACTCGTTCGACGTCAAGATCAACTGGCAGGCGTCGGCGAGCGATCAGTTGTCGCCGCGCTTCAGTTACAGCCGTCCGGTCGTCTTCGACCCGTCGCCCTACGGCGACGTCGCCGGCGGACCGGCCAACGGCGGCTTCGCGGGCACCGGCACGAACGACACGATCGTCACCGGCTTGAACTGGACCCGGACGTGGAGCAACAGCCTGGTGATGGAAGTCCGCGGCGGCCTGACCTGGTACCACAACGAGGCCATCTCGACCGGCCAGGGGATGAACACGGCGCAGGACCTCGGCGTGCCGGGCGTGAACATCAGCGACTACACGAGCGGCATCATGTCGGTGGAAATCCAGAACTACAGCAATCCGGTCGTCGGCTTCTCCAACTCCCTGCCCTGGGATCGCGGCGAGACCACCTACACCCTCGCCACGACGCTGACCAAGCTGGCCGGCAACCATCAGATCAAGTTCGGCGCCGACCTGCGCCGCAACCGCGACTTCCTGCTGCAGACGCAGGACTTCGGCGGCCCGCGCGGCAACTTCCGTTACCAGGCCGCGGGCACGACGTCGCCAGCCGATCCGGCCGCCAACCGCGCCAACGTCGCCAACTCGCTGGCCTCGTTCCTGCTGGACTACGCCGACCGCGCCCAGCGCGACGTGCCGTTCGTCGACGAACCCGGCACCAAGCACCAGCAGTACTTCACGTTCGTCCACGACAAGTGGCAGGTGCGGCCCAACCTCACCCTCGACCTCGGGCTGCGCTACGAGTACTACACGCCGTTTGTCGGCATCCAGGAGCAGGGCGGTCTTTCGAGCTACGACCCGGCGACCAACACGCTGCGCGTCGCCGGCTACGGAGAGGTGCCGAGCGACCTCGGGACGAAGACGCGCAAGACCAACTTCGCGCCGCGCACGGGCCTGTCCTGGCGCATCAGCGACAGGGACGTGCTGCGGGCCGGCTACGGCGCGAGCACCGCGCCCTATCCCGACAACACGTATGCGTTCAATTACCCGACAAAGGGCAACGTGATCCTGCAGTCGGCCAACGCCTTCACCCAGGGCGGCAGCCTGGCCACCGGCTTCCCGGTGCAGGGATCGGTGGAGATCCCGAGCAGCGGCATCGTTCCAGTCGACCAGCCGTTCCTGCGCAGTTCCGGCCTGTTCTCGATTCCGGACCAGATCCACGAGGGCTATCTGCACTCCTGGAACGTCGCCTACCAGCGCCAGCTCGGATACGGCTTCACCGGGGAGATCGCCTACGTGGCCAACCGCGGCGTCGGCATGCTCTACGCCTTCGACGCCAATGCCGCGACCGTGCTCGGCCTCGACAACGCCGGCCGGCCGCTGTTCGCGCCGTTCGGGCGCACGGCGGCGGTGCCGACACGCGTCCCCGGCCGCAGCGACTACAAGGCGCTCCAGGCCAAGATCGACCGCCGGTTCATGAACGGCATCCTGGTCACCAACAGCTACACGTTCGGGCAGGCCCGCAACTTCGCCGACGACAACGGCGGCATCTCGACGCCCGCAGACCGCGAGCTGGCCTACGGGCTGGCCGGCTTCGATCGGCGGCACACCTGGGTGACCAGCTTCGTCGTCGATCTGCCGTTCTTCCGCGACTCGGACAACGTGCTCCTGCACCACGTGCTGGGCGGATGGCAGGCCTCGGGGCTGTTCACGCTGATGGGCGGCACACCGCTGAGCGTGACGGCTGACGGCGCGCTGCTGCGCGCCCCCGGCAACACGCTGTACGCCAACGTCGACGGCGAGGCCGAGATCTTCGGTGACTACGGTCCGAACGTGAAGTACTTCGACACCTCGGTGTTCTCGCAGCCGGCCGCCGCCACCTTCGGCAACCAGCACCGCAACGGCAGCGGCGTGCGCGGCCCCGGCTTCAAGGCGCTCGACTTCTCGCTCGTCAAGCGCTTCACGTTCGGCCAGAACTACCGGTACTTCGAGTTCCGGGCCGATGCGTTCAACCTGACCAACACGCCGGCGTGGGGCAACCCGAACACGACGCTGAGTGCCGCCGCCTTCGGCACGGTGACCAGCGCGAGCAACCAGCGCGTGATCCGGTTCGCGTTGAAGTACTCGTTCTAGGAGAGTCGCGACGGCAGTCTCACGGGCTGCCGCCGCTCCCACCAATGCGCAATGCCAAATGCGGAATGTCGAGTGCCCGAGCCTTCGACACTTCCGCATTCACGCATCACGAGATTCAACATTCGATGTTCAGCGTTCGCCCGTTCGCCCGTTCGGCGTTCGGCGTTCGGCGTTCGGCGTTCGGCGTTCGGCGTTCGGCGTTCGACATTCGATAGGTAGGGCCCTTGCCTGGCCCCTATCTCCGTAATGCGCATGCCAAATGCGGAATGTCGAGAGCGTCGAGACCGACACACTCGATGTGGAGCGTTCCGGACTTCGACATTGAGCATTGAGCATTGAGCATTGAGCATTCGCCCCCTATCTGAGAACGAGATAGGGGTCGATCGCCGTGCCCTCCCACCATCGCCGGTCCGGCCCCAGCCGGAAGATCGCGAAATGCAGGTGCGGCGCATCGGGGTTGGCGTTGCCGGTGCTGCCGACGTAGCCGATCACCTGGCCGCGCCGCAGCGTGTCGCCCTCGTCGAGTCCGGCGGCATACCCCTGCAGGTGCGCGTAGTAGTACGCCACCGATCGCGACGGATCGAAGTGGTACACGGTGAGCCCGCCGGCCTTGCTCGTGAACAACTTGGCGACGGTGCCGTCCTCGACCGCGACGACAGCGGGGCCGGCCGGCGCCATGATGTCCCGCGCCTCGTGGGTCCGCTCGCCGCGCGCTTGCGTGAACGACGGCACCAGCGCGTCGGCCCGGACACCGGCGACGGGCAGCGTGAGCCGGCGCGCCTTCAGGGCCGCCGCGACGGCGATCGACCCATCGGCGATCGACCCATCGGCGGTGGAGACATCGGCGCCGCCAGCCTCGCCGGCCGCCGCATCGAGGGTCGATACCGCGCCGGGGCCGCGCTCCCCCGCCGGACCTGTCAGGCTTGCGACATCGCGCGCGTCGGCGGGAATGCCGTCGGCCGGCCCAATAGACGTCGCGCCAGCCGGCGGCACGCGCGCCACCGCTGGCGGGGCGTCCCCGGGCCCGGCACGCGGCGCGCCCACCGCCACCGGCACGTCTGTCTCGCCACGCACCGTCCACCCCTCGCGCACCGACGACATGAAGCGGACGATGCCGATGAGCGCGGCGGTGGCGCACACGAGGACGACCATCGTCCAGAGCGCGCCGACGAACTGAGCTCGCTTCACGGCTCGAACAGCACGGGCGTGCCCGCCCTGACGAGCGAGGCCAGTCGCAGGGCATCCCAGTTGGTGAGGCGCACGCAGCCGTGCGACTGCGCGACGCCGACCGTCGATGGTTCGGGGGTGCCGTGCAGGCCGTAGTGCTCCTTGTCGAGGTCGATCCAGACGACCCCGACCGGGTTGTTCGGGCCGGCCGGCAGCTTCGCCTGCGCGTGCGACGGATCGGCATCCCAGAAGAGCGCCGGGTTGTAGTTGAAGACCGGCCGCAGGTACACCGCGGTCACCTTCCACTGGCCGATGGGTAAGGGATCGTGCTCGCTTCCGGACGTGACGGGAGCCGAGAGCAGCACGCGTCCGTCGGTGCCGCGCACCAGCAGCGTGCCGCCGGACCTGGACACCCGCACGTCGGCGACCTGGCCGGACGCCGGCGGATCGGCCTTGCGGGCCTCGGTCCGGGCCGGCACGATGAAGGGCTCGACGTTGGGCACGCGCACCGTCTGGCCGTTGGTCCACGTCATGCCACGGTTGAGCCTGGCAAGCAGGCGCGGGCTCGTGTGGAAGCGCTCGGCCAGCATCTCGGCGGGCGAGGTGTACGCCAACGCGTCGAGTGTGCGCTTCTCCATCATGTCCTCGGGGATGCGCGCCACGTAGGGACCGTCGATGTCGGCGTCGGTCAACCTATAGGCGACCAGCGGCGGTTCGGTGCCGAGCGCCTGCCGCGTCGCATCGTCAGGACGGCCGGTGGCCGCCAGCCCGTGCGCTTCCTGGAAGCGCTGCAGCGCCTGCCGGGTCCGCGCCCCGGCCTGGCCGTCGATGACGCCGGGCGAGAATCCGGCACGGTCGAGAGCCACCTGGAGCGCCAGACCCTCGGATACGTCGCCGGCCGCGGCCGCCCGGCCGGGCGCCGCAGGGGGCACTGCGGCGGGCGGTGGCGCCGGCGGATCCTGCGAGCCAGCCGTCGCCGGAATGCACACGAGGCTCAGCCACGCGCCGACGATGAGCAGACGACGGTGAGGGGACGAATGTCGCAGCAGCGCCATGCGTCATCAGTGGTGCAATGTCCCTGCCGTCTGCTCTGCAGTGGTACGACCATTGAGGCGATTTTCTGGTCCCGACCCTCTTGCGTCACGCCACGGACTGCTTCATACTCCGCCCGCTCAAACTCACGAAGAGTCGCAACCCGCCCCGCCGACGCCTGCAGCCCGTCGGAGTGAGGACGAGTTCGACTGGTGCGACCACTCTCTGTCCCCGGATGGGACGGGAAAGGGCTTTGGAATGCCGACCCTGCTCCAACGTCAATGGTCGGGCATGCCGCGGGTATTGCTGACCCTGTGGTGTGTCCTTGGTCTGGCCACCGTCTCCGCCGCCCAGGATCCGCGCGGCTCCGTCGCCGGGCGGGTGGTGGATACCTCGGGTGGCACCTTGCCCGGCACGACCGTCACGGTGACAAACGTCGCCACGGGCACGGTGAACACGGCCGTGACCGACGAGAACGGCCGTTACTCGATTCCGTTCATCTCGCCGGGCGCCTACGACGTCAAGGTCGAGCTCACCGGCTTCAAGCGGGCCGAGCAGAAGAGCGTCGAGATCCGCATCGCCGACCGCCTGTCGCTCGACTTCACGCTGGAGGTCGGCGGCCTCGAGGAAACCGTCCTGGTGACGGCCGGTGCGCCGCTGCTCGAGACGGGCAGCGCCTCGCAGGGGCAGGTCATCGACGAGAAGCGCATCCAGCTGATGCCGCTCTCGGACGGCAACCCGTTCACGCTCACGCGCCTCGCGGCCGGCACCGTGTACACGGGCGATCTCAAGTTCTCGCGGCCGTTCGACAACGGCGGCACGTCGGCCGTCACCGCGAACGGCGCCGCCGGCGGCAACGAGTTCACGCTCGACGGCTCGCCCAACATGGCCAACGGCCGCCGCGTCGCGTTCGTGCCGCCCGCCGGTGCCGTGCAGGAGTTCAAGGTCGAAACGGCGACGTTCGACGCGCAGCAGGGCCACACCGCCGGCGCCAGCATCAACGTCACGATGAAGAGCGGCACGAACCAGTTCCGAGGCGACGCCTACTACCACCATCGCGACGAAGCCCTGAGCAAGAACGACTTCTTCCTCGAGCGCGCCAACCAACCCAAGGCCTCGATGGACTACAAGCGGTACGGGTTCACGTTCGGCGGGCCCGTGGATCTGGGCTTCTACGACGGCCGCGGCAAGACGTTCTTCTTCACCGCCGTCGAGTGGCTCTACGACGAGTTCCCCGAGCCCGGCCAGTTCACCGTGCCGACCGAGGCGCAGCGCAACGGCGACTTCTCGGCGCTGCTGCCGCTCGGCATCCAGATCTTCGACCCGGCCACGGCGCGCCTCGTGAACGGCCAGGTCCGGCGTGATCCCTTCCCGGGCAACATCATTCCGGCCAACCGCATCAGCCCGGTGGCCCGCAACATCCTGGGCTACTACCCACTGCCCAACCAGGCCGGCAACGCGCAGGGCCAGAACAACTTCCTGACGTCGAACCCGCGCGGCGACGATTTCTACTCGGTCAACGTCAGGGGCGACCACCAGTTCAGCAACGACCACCGCTCCTTCGTCAGGTACTCGCGCAACAGCCGCACCGAGAACCGCGGGAACTGGAGCGGCGACGTCAACGGCATCCGCCCCACCGGCAACTTCCTGTTCCGCAAGAACGACGCGGTGACCGGCGACCACGTCTGGACGATGAACCCGACGACGGTGCTCAACGTGCGCGGCAGCTGGTCGAAGTTCCAGGAGCCGAGCCTGCGGCAGCACCAGGGACTGTTCGATCCGGCCTCGCTCGGATTCTCCTCACAGACCGCGGCGCTGTTCGGCGGCGCGCGCTACTTCCCGCGCGTGGAGTTCCCGAGCGACGTCTACTCGGCACTCGGCGACAGCTTTGCCGGCGGCACCAACTTCGAGATCGTCACCGTGCAGCCGACCATCACCCGGTTCTTCGGCGGCCACTCGGTCCGCATGGGCTACGACTACCGCGGTTATCGCGAGGTGTCGGTTCCGAACTACCACGCCGCCGGACGCTACGAGTTCGGGCGCGACTTCACGAACGGCGGCACCGGGCTCGGCAGCGCCGCCATCGGCCAGGAACTTGCCGCGTTCCTGGTCGGTCTTCCCTCGGGCGGCGACAGCGCGATCGAGATCGCCGCGGGCCGCGACAACCGCAGCACGTACCACGGCTTCTTCGTCCAGGACGACTGGAAGGTCACCGACAGGCTGACCGTCAACCTCGGGCTGCGCTACGAACACGAAGGCGCGCCGACCGAGGCCAACAACGCCAACGTGCGCGGCTTCGACCCGACGGCGACGCTGGACGTGACGGCAGCGGCGCGGGCCCGCTACGCCGCACGCCCGATCGCCGAACTGCCGGCGAGCCAGTTCAATCCCGTCGGCGGCGTGACGTTTGCGAGCGACGCCAACCCGGGCTTCTGGAACACCGACACGAACAACTGGCAGCCGCGCCTCAGCGCCGCCTACCAGGTGAACGACAAGACGGTGCTGCGCGGCGGCTGGGCGATCTACACGGTGCCGATGCTCTTCGACTACGCCGTGTTCCAGCCGGGCTTCGCGCAGTCGACGCCGCTCGTCGCGAGCAACGACAACGGCCTGTCGTTCCAGGCAACCCTCGACAACCCCTATCCGGATGGCGTCATTCCGCCGGCCGGCAACTCGCTCGGCGTGAACACGTTCGTCGGCCAGAACCTCAACCGCTACACCACCGACGTCGACGCCCGCAACCCGCAGGCGATGCGGTGGGCGGTGAGCCTCCAGCGCGAGCTGCCGGGCCAGTGGGTGGTCGAAGCGGGCTACACCGGCAACCGCGGCTACGACCTGACGGTCGAGACCGACATCAACCCGGTGCCGCGCGAGTTCCTGAGCAACAGCGAGGTCCGCGACAACGCGCACATCGCGCACATGTCGCAGCTGGTTCCCAACCCGTTCGCGGGCCTGCTGCCCGGCACCGGCCTGAACGCCACCAACGTCGCGCGGCAGCAGCTGCTGCGGCCCTTCCCGCAGTTCACGCGGGTCGAGAGCCGCAACTACGACGGCTCGAGCAGCTTCCACTCGGGGCAGTTCCGCGTCGAGAAGCGGTTCGACCGCGGGTTCTCGTTCCTCACGACCTACACGGTGTCGAAGTTCGAGGAACAGACGTCGGCGCTCAACGCCGTCGACGCCTACGACGGCAACTACGAACGGCGGCGCTCCGACGTCGACGTCCCGCACCGCATCGTCGTCAACGGCATCTGGGAGCTGCCGTTCGGCCGCGGCCGGCGCTTCGGGAACGAATGGCATCGCGCCCTCGACTTGATTGCGGGAGGCTGGAGCCTCTCGGCCATCTACCAGTGGCAGAGCGGACGGCCGCTGACGATCGGCAACAACTACTACTACGACGGCGACGTGAACCAGCTCACGGCCGACTACTCGGGCGACGTGAGCCAGCCGGTGTTCGACCTGAGCGGCTTCTACTTCCAGGACGTGCCGGAGGCGCAGCGCCGCAACGACCCGCGCATCAACGTCAACGGGACGCCCCAGTACCGCACCCAGCCGACGCGCCCGGCCAGCCTGCGCGGGCCCACGCTCAATTACATGGACATGTCGATCGTCAAGCGCTTCGACATCACCCAGCGTGTGCGCGCGCAACTGCACTTCGAGATCTACAACGCGCTGAACCAGGTCTTCTACAACAACCCGAACCTCGATCCGCGCAATGCCAACTTCGGCATCGTCACCAGCCAGAACAACGTGCCCGTGAACCTGCAGATCGGCATGCGGCTGTTCTTCTGAGCGCACCCGCGCAAAGGTAGGGGCGCCCCTCGGCCCCTACCCAATCCTTTACCATGGCTGGCCCAAGGGACTACCCTTGGCCCAGCTTCCACCATGAACCGCCGAACTTTTCTCTCCTCCTCGGCGGCGGCGCTCGCTGCCGCCTCGGTCTCTCCTCTCCCGGCCGCCGCCCAGGGCGCGGCCGCCCCGAAGAAACGGCGCTACGCCATCGTCGGGACGGGCTCGCGCGGGTCGTCGATGTGGGGACGAGGTGTTGCCCAGAAGTGGGGCGACACTGTCGACTTCGTCGGACTGTGCGACCCGAACCAGGCGCGGGCCGAGGTCGTGAAGGGGCTGATCGGCGCGTCGTGCCCGACCTTCACCGACTTCGACCGGATGGTGAAGGAGGCCCGGCCGGACCTGGTCGCCGTGACCACCGTGGACGCCTACCACGCCGACTACATCGTGCGGGCGCTCGATCTCGGCCTCGACGTCATCAGCGAGAAGCCGATGACGACGACCGAGCAGCAGATCCAGGCGGTGCTCGACGCCGAGAAGCGCAACGGCCGCAAGATCATCGTCGGGCACAACATGCGGTTCGCGCCGGCCCACGTGCGGATCAAGGAACTGATGATGACCGCGCCGGTCGGACCGATCCGATCGGTGGACTTCCACTGGTACCTGGACACCAGTCACGGCACCGACTACTTCCGCCGCTGGCACGGCATCAAGGCCAAGAGCGGCTCGTTGTGGGTGCACAAGGCGACTCACCACTTCGACTTCATGAACTGGCTGCTCGACGCCGAGCCGGTGCAGGTGCAGGCCTACGGCGGCATCAAGCGCTACGGCAGCGCCGGCCCGTTCCGCTCGACCAACTGCCGTCCCTGCCCGCACAAGGGCGAGTGCAAGTTCTACTGGGACATGACCAAGTCGGCGTCGGCGATGGCGCTCTACGGCAAGGTCGAGCACGTCGACGGGTATCTGCGCGATGCGTGCGTCTTCCGGCCGGAGATCACGACGTACGACACGATGACGGCGACGGTGAAGTACACCAACGACGTCATCATGTCCTACTCGCTCAACGCCTACATGCCGATCGAAGGCTATGCCATCGCGTTCAACGGCGACTTCGGCCGCGTCGAGATCCGCGACTACGCCAAACAGCCGTTCGAGGTGCCGAGCGAGATGGAGGTCCATGTGATCAAGGCGTTCGGCACCCGCACGAAAGTCGACGTCCCGACCTCGGAGGGCGAGCACGGCGGCGGCGACGACGTGCTGCGCGACCTGATCTTCCGGGGCCGCGAGGTGCCGGCCCACCTGGCGCTGCCGGGCTCGCGCGCCGGTGCGATGTCGTGCCTCACCGGCATTGCCGCCCGCCGCAGCTGCGAAGAGAACCGCCCCATCACCATCTCCGACCTCGTGCGACTCTGATGCCCATCACGCGACGTTCCTTCGTGTCGTCGGCCGCCGCGGGTGTTGCGGGCGGCCTGGTGGCCGCCCCGGCCCACGCCGGGACCGGCGCTGCCGCCCA
Organism: uncultured bacterium; assembly: GCA_966211945.1. Taxonomy (GTDB): domain Bacteria; phylum Acidobacteriota; class Vicinamibacteria; order Vicinamibacterales; family Vicinamibacteraceae; genus Luteitalea. The sequence goes on along the minus strand of CBIHOS010000012.1, from coordinate 33,969 downwards.
GGCGCAGACAGCGGCCAGCCGCAACGCCATCCTCGGCGCCAACGACCGTGTACGCGTCGGCTTCATCGGCGTCGGCGGCATGGGGCGATCGCACCTGAACAACTTCCAGCAGCACGACGATGTGCAGGCGGTCACGGTGTGTGACCTGTGGGAGGTCAACCGCCTGCGGGCCCAGCGCATGACCGAGCGCCAGCGGGCCGGCGCTGCCACGGTCGAGACCGACTTCCGCCGCGTGATCGACCGCAAGGACCTCGACGCGGTGGTCGTGGCGACCAGCGATCACTGGCACGCCATCCCGATGATCCTCGCCTGCCAGTCCGGCAAGGACGTCTACGTCGAGAAGCCGATCTCGCACAACGTGAAGGAAGGGCGGGCGATGGTCGAGGCCGCCCGCAAGTACGACCGCGTCGTCCAGGTCGGCACCCAGCAGCGATCGGGCCTGCACTTCCAGAAGGCGATCGAGATCGTGCAGGCGGGCACGCTCGGCACGCTGCACCGCATCCATACGTGGAACGTCGGCAACAACGCGCCGGCCGGCCTCGGCCGCGTGCCCGACGGCGCGCCACCCGCCGGCATCGACTGGGACGTCTACCTCGGACCCGCCCCGAAGGTGCCGTTCAACGCCAACCGCTTCATCTTCAACTTCCGCTGGTTCTGGGATTACGCCGGCGGAATGATGACCGACTGGGGCGTGCACCTGCTCGACCTGGCGCTCTGGGCCCTGAAGCAGGATGGGCCGAAGACCGTGTATGCCGTCGGCGGCAACTTCGTGCTCGACGACAATCGCGAGACGCCCGACACGATCGACGCCGTGTACGAGTTCCCCGGCGTCATCTGCACGTACAGCAACCGCACCGGCAACAGCTACAACGGCGCCGGCAAGGGCTACGGCATCGAGTTCTACGGCACCGACGCGACGCTGTTCCTCGATCGCGCCGGCTTCGAGGTGATCCCGGAGTTCGGCGGCACCAGGACTGCCCCGAAGCCGCAGTACCTGTCCGAACAAGATCCGGTGCTGCCGGCGTGGAAGCGCGAGTGGTCGCCGCCATCGGCGGGTCACGTCATGGGAATGCGGGCTGGGCAGTCGGACCAGAACCTGTCGCACATCCGCAATTTCCTCGACTGCATGCGGTCGCGGAAGCGGCCGGCCTCCGACATCGAGATCGCGCACCGCTCGACGGCGATGTGCCTGCTCGGCAACGTGTCGTACCGCACCGGCCACAAGCTCACCTGGGACGCCGCGAAGGAGCAATGCGTGGACGATCCGAAAGCCAATGCGCTGCTGACCCGCGAGTACCGCGCGCCGTACACGCTGCCGACCGTGTGAATTGAGGTAGGGGCGCCTCCCCGAGGCGCCCTGTCATGGTCCGTTTGCCTGTCAGGGCACGTCGGGGACGTGCCCCTACCAGCCTGAACCTGAATGACACGCAGCTATCCACGCATCGCGGCGCTCAAGACCGCCGACCAGTTCAAGGCCCACGTCGCCGCGCTCGGCTGCACCCTGCCGTTCGACGACGTGCTCGAGCGCGCGCCGGAATCACCAGTGGCCGAGGCGATGACGACGTCGGCCGGGCTGGCCGGCAACCGCTTCTGCATCCTGCCGATGGAGGGCTGGGACGGCACGTCCGACGGACAGCCGACAGACCTCACGCGCCGGCGCTGGCGGCGCTTCGGCGAGAGCGGCGCGAAGTTGATCTGGGGCGGCGAGGCGTTCGCCGTCCGCCGGGACGGGCGCGCCAATCCCAATCAGCTCTGCCTCGGCCCGACCTCCGAGGCCGACCTCGTGGAACTGCGCGACGAACTGATGACCGGCCACGCCGGCACCGGCCTCGAGACCACCAATCTCGTGATCGGGCTGCAGCTCACGCACTCGGGCCGCTACGCCAGGCCCGACGCCGATCACGGGCCGAAGCCGCTCGCGGCGTACGCACATCCGCTGCTCGATCGCCGCGTCAGCCCGAACGGCCCGGTGCCGATCCTGTCCGACGACGACCTGGACGACCTGACGGCGCGCCTGGTCCAGGCGGCGGTGGTGGCGCAGCGGGCCGGCTACACCTTCGTCGACGTCAAGCACTGCCACGGCTATCTCGGGCACGAACTGCTGTCGGCGCGGACGCGCGACGGGCGGTTCGGCGGCGGCTTCGAGGGCCGCACCCGCCTCCTGCGCCAGACCGTCGCGGGCATCAGGCGCGACGCGCCCGGGCTTGCCGTCGGCGTGCGGCTGTCGGCATTCGACACGACGCCCTTCCGCAAGGGACCAGACGGGATCGGCGAGCCTGAAGCGTCACAGTCAGATTACGCGTATGCGTTCGGCGGCTGGGACGGCACCGCCGCGGGACCCGATCTCGCGGATGCGCGCGCCTTCCTGGCGCTGCTCGTCGAACTGGGGATCGACCTGGTCTGCGTGACCGCCGGCAGTCCGTACTACAACCCGCACATCCAGCGGCCGGCGACCTTTCCGCCGTCGGACGGCTACCAGCCGCCCGAGGATCCGCTGGCCGGCGTCTGCCGGCAGATTGCCGCGACCGCGGCGCTCAAGCGCGACTTCCCGACGTTGCGCATCGTCGGATCGGCCTACAGCTACCTGCAGGAGTGGCTGCCCCACGTCGGGCAGGCGGTGATTCGGACCGGCGGCGCGGACTTCGTCGGGCTGGGCCGGATGGTGCTGTCGTACCCGGAACTGCCGCTGGACGTGCTGCGCGGCCAGCCGCTGAGGCGCAAGGCGATCTGCCGCACGTTCAGCGACTGCACGACCGGCCCGCGCAACGGCCTGGTCTCGGGCTGCTTCCCGCTCGATCCGTTCTACACGGCTCACCCCGACCACGCGCGGCTCGAGGCCGCGAAGGCGGGCGCATGAGCGGCCCGGTCCTCTCGTCGGCGACCGCAGCGGCGACGCCGGGGCTGACCGACGACACGCCAATCCCGCGCGCCGGCCAGGTCACCGCCGCGACGGCCGCGTTCTCGGCTCTCTTCGCGGTCGTCGGCATCGCCCTCTACGGCCTGCCGTTCTTCTACGACTTCTTCGTGAGGGACCTCGGCTGGACGCGCCAGGAAGTGACGTCGGGCAACGCGTACAGCAAGCTGATCATCGGACCGCTGTTCGGCTACGTCGCCGGCTGGCTGATCGACAGGTACGGCCCGCGGCGCCTGCTGCTGGTCGGCATCCTGATGGCCGGCGGCGCCTTGATCGGGCTCGGGCAGGTCTCGACGCTGGCCGGCTTCTACCTGTTCTACGTCTTCAACGCGCTCGGATACGTGTTCGGCGGGCCGCTGCCGGCGCAGGTCCTGCTCTCGCGCTGGTTCACGACCGGGCGCGGCAAGGCGATGGGTTTCGCCTACCTGGGCATCGGCATCGGCGGCACCGTCGTCCCGGGACTGGCGTACTGGTTGACGATGACGTTCGGCTGGCAGCGGGCGCTGCAGGTGCTCGGCCTGCTGATGATCGCCATTGCCTGGCCGCTCGCCTGGCTCGTGAAGGACGCGCCGCCGGTGGCCGCGGGCGCCGGGCCGGCGTCGCGCGGTGCCGCGCCGCCGCTCGGCGAGGTGTTGCGTGCGCCGACGTTCTACCTGCTGCTCGTCGGATCGATGTGTTCGATCGGCGCGGTCGGCGGCACGATGCAGAACCTGAAGTTGTACCTGAGCCTCGATCAGCAGTACGGCCAGGGCGAGATCGCGCGCATCCTCACGCTGGTGCTCGCCGGCAGCATCATCGGCCGTCTGCTCATGGGATGGCTGGCCGACCAGTGGGCCCGCAAGCACGTCATGCTGCTGATCTACACGATCGTGGCTGCGGCGATTCCGCTGCTGCTGCTCGCCGACTCCTGGACGATGCTGCACGTGTTCGCGGTGCTGTTCGGCATCGGCCTCGGCGGCGACTACATGATCATTCCGCTGATGGCTGCCGATCTCTTCGGCGTGCAGCGCCTGGGCCGTGTGATGGGGTTCGTGCTGACCGCCGACGGCGTCGCCGAAGCGGTGTCGCCGATGCTGGTGGCCGGCCTGCGCGACCGCTGGGGCAGCTACCGCCCCGGCTTCCTGCTGCTGATGGTGCTGGCGGCGATCGGCGCCGGCGCGGTGCTGCTGCTCCCGAAGAAACAGCACGCGTAGAGGCCGCCATGGACCGTCGTGATTTCATCCGATCCACTGTGATTGCCGGCGCGGCGGCCGGTGTCGGCACGTCCCCAGCCGCGCGTGCAGCGACGCAGCAGACGGCACCGTCCGACCGCCTGCGGCTCGGATTCATCGGCACCGGGGCGCGTGCCCACGAACTCATGGACGCCTGTGAGAAAGTCCCTGGCCTCCAGATCGTGACGGTGTGCGATGCCTACACCGGACGGGCGGAACGGGCCCGGGCACGGACCGGCGGCACCGCGACGATCGTCGGCGACCATCGCGCGCTGCTCGACGATCGCCGCGTCGATGCGGTCGTCATCGCGACACCGGATCACTGGCACGCGACGATGGCCGTCGCGGCGCTCGACGCCGGCAAGGACGTCTACATCGAGAAACCGCTGACCTACACGATCGACGAGGGGGCGGCGATCATCGCTGCGGTCGATCGCAATGCGCGGATCCTGCAGGTCGGCAGCCAGGGCGTGACGTCGGCCCAGGAGATCGCGGCGCGGGAGATCGTGACGAGCGGCCGGCTGGGACAGATCACGCTGGTCCGCGCCAGCTTCAATCGCAACAGCGCCGGCGGCGCCTGGTTGTACCCGATCCCGCCCGACGCCAACGAGCGGACCGTCGACTGGGCGCGCTTCCTCGGGTCCGCCCCGGCGCGCCCCTTCAGCCTCGAGCGCTTCTTCCGGTGGCGGTGCTACTGGGACTACTCGGGAGGGCTGGCGACGGACCTGTTCGTGCACCTCGCCACGTCGATCCACTACATCCTCGGCGTGCAGATGCCGTCGCAGGTCGTGGCTGCCGGCTCGACGCACCGGTGGAAGGACACGCACGAAGTGCCCGACACCATCGATGCGATCCTCACCTATCCGGAGGGATTCACCGTCACGCTCGGCTGTACCCTGAACAGCACGGGCGGTGAGGAAGGCGTGCACATCCACGGCACGAAGGGCACACTGCACATCACCGGCGACCAGCTGCGGTTCTCGGCGGAGAGCGGTGGCGAGAACAACCGCTGGGTGGTGCGGTCGTGGCCCGAAGCGCTCGAGCGCGCCTACTACGCGGACCCGAAGGTCCAGGCGATCGAGAGTCCGGGCCTCCAGCCGCAGCGAACACTCCCGGCTGGCGAGACGTGGACGACCCGCGGCGAGGACCCGACCGTCTCGCACGTGCGCGCGTTCGTCGCCGCCGTGAAGTCACGCACCCAACCGGTCGAGGACGCCCGCTTCGGCCATCGCGCCGCTGCCTGTGCGCACATGATCAACCAGTCGATTCGCGAAAGCCGCACGGTCAAGTGGGATCGCCAACGCGACACCACAGTGACGGCGTGAACACGTCGACGTTCGATGGCCCGCTGGGACAGCCCCCTACCCGCCGGCAGGTTTCGACATTCCGCATTGAGCATTGCGCATTGCGCATTGCGCAGACGGCTCGCGGGTGACGCGTAGCGGCGCCTACAAGAGCCGCCGGGCCAGAACGCCCCACACCGCGTAGGCGAGCCGCCGGCGGTGGTGGCGCGCAATCGGGCCGTTCCAGAACGGCGCCTGCACGACCTCGATGCCGGCCGGCATGTCGCCGAGCGGCAGCGGATGCTTGTCCTCGGCGGCATAGCGATCGATCACGTCGCTCGGCGGCCGGGCGGCATTGAAGAGCACGGTGTCCACGGGCCGGCCGATCGCGTCGCCGATGCGGCGCACGGCATCGGCGGCGGTGAAGGCCGACATGCCGCTGCCTTCGGTGAGCAGGTTGGCGACCAGGACGACCGGACCCTGCACGCTCGCCACGGCCTCGCGCACGCCCTCGACCAGCAGCGGCGGCACCAGGCTCGTGTAGAAACTGCCGGGTCCGATGATGACCGCGTCGGCGCGGCCGAGCGCGTCGCGGGCGGCGGGGTGGATCGTCACCGGCGGCGACAGCCAGATGCGCCGGACGAAGCGGCCCTCGGCCTGGCCGGCGTCCACCTCGACCTCGCCGCTCGTGGTCGAGCCGTCGTCGTATTCGGCGCAGACGCTGGCGCTCTCGGTGCTGATCGGCCAGACGTAGCCGCGGCAGCCGAGCACCGCGCGCAGGCCGTCCACCGCGGCCTGGAAGTCGCCGCTGAACTGCTCCATCATCGACAGCAGCAGGTTGCCGCCGGTGTGGCCGCCGAGCCGCCGGTGCTCGAGCGTGGGCAGCCGCGTCAGCAGCACGCGGCGCGCCTCGCCTTCGTCGCGCGCGAGCGCCAGCGCGCACTTCAACACGTCGCCGGGCGGCAGCACGCCGAGTTCGTCGCGCAGCACGCCGGAGCTGCCGCCGCTGTCGAACATCGTCACGATGGCGTGCACCTGCAGCCAGGGATTGGTCTTCAGACCGCCGAGCAGGCTGGGAAGCCCGGTGCCACCGCCCAGGCAGCCGACGTGCAGTTCGCGCAGACGCATCGCAGCCTTATAGCCTATCTGTAGGCCGTCGGCTGTACCGATAGAATGCCCGCATGACTGCATTGCAGGCGGCCAGCCGGCTCGCCGACGACCTGGCCGGCATCTTCGGCGCCCGGCTGCGGGCAGTGCTCGTCTACGGCACGCACGCGCGCGCGCATCCACGCGCCGTGCAGGCGCTCGTGCAGACGCTCGCGCTCGTCGACCGGCTCGAGTACGCGGACCTGTCGGCCGGAGCCGACCGCGCGGCGCACTGGCAGGCGCTCGGGCTCGACATGCCGCTGCTGCTGCCCGAACCCGAGTTCCGCAACAGCCTCGATGCGTTTCCGCTCGAGTACGGCGACATCCTCGCGCACCACATCGTCGTGCGCGGCGAGAGCCCGTTTGCGGGGCTGTCGGTCGCGGCCGAGGACATGCGGCGAGCCTGCGAGGTGAAGATCCGGGCCCACGCGATCCACCTGCGCGAGGGCTTCCTCCTGACCGGGCAGCGCCCGCGCGCCGTCGCCGATCTCGTGCTGGCGTCTGCCGGTCCGTTTGCCTCGCTCCTGGAGACGTTCGCCCGCGTGTCGGGCGCGCCGGCGCAGTCGCCGCCGGATGCCCAGGCCGCGCACGTCGCCAGGGTGACGGGCCTGGACGGTCCACTCATCGCGCGCCTGCTCGCGCTCGAAGAGGATCAGCGCCTGGACGCGGCCGATGCGGTCACGCTGTACCCGGCCTACCTCGAACTCGTCCAGGATCTCGTCAAGGTCATCGACGCGTGGCGTGTGGAGGCCCCGCAGGCGTGAGTGTCCGCCGCTGGTTCCACGGCGCGCTGCTCGCGTGCCTCGTGCTGGTCATCGCGACTGGCCGCGGCCTGGCGCAGGACGCGCTGCCACCGCTCGACAAGCCGGTCAACGACTTCGCGAACGTCATCGACGCGGCGAGCGAGTCGCGGCTGGACACGCTGATCCGCAAGCTGCACAGCGCCACCGGCGACACCATTGTCGTCGCGACGCGCCCCGGCATCGCGCCATTTGCCGACGAGCGCGAACTGGCCGTGCAGTGGTTTGCGAACCGCGGCCGCGGCATCGGCGACCAGGAGAAGGACACCGGCGTCCTCGTCGTGCTCGTGCCCAACGATCGGGCCGTGTGGATCGAGGTCGGATACGGCCTCGAAGGCGCCATCACCGATGGCTTCTCGGGCAGCACCAGCCGCAACCTGATGGCGCCGTTCTTCCGCGAGGGGCGCTACGGCGACGGCCTCGTGGCAGGCGTCACGGCCGTGGCGCAGCGTATTGCCGAGGAGCGCCACGTGTCGCTCGGCGATCTGCCGGCCGTCGAGCGTCCGGTCGCGCGGCGCAGCAGCCGCGGCATTCCGCTCTGGGCGATCCTCCTGCTCTTCTTCGTGGTGATGTGGCTGTCGGGCCGGGGCGGCGGCGGTCCAGGCGGTCGGGGCCGCGGGCGGCGCGGGTCGATGTGGGGCCCCGCGTGGAGCGGTTGGGGCACCGGCATGAGCACCGGCGGCTTCGGCGGCGGCTCGTTTGGTGGCGGCTCGTTCGGTGGCGGCGGCTTCGGCGGCTTCGGCGGCGGCATGAGCGGCGGCGGCGGTGGCGGCGCCCGCTGGTGACGCCTCCGCCCAAAGCCCAAGGCCCACCCAAGGCCCATGGCCCATGGCCCAAGGCCCAGGGCGATCGCCTTCAGGTACGCTGTACGTGAGCGGGTTGGCCGTTTCGACTGAGAGGCAGACGTGAACCGACGGACGTTCTGGCAGCAGGCGCTGATGATTGTGGCGCTGTCGTCACTGACGGGGTGCTCGTACAACACCTTCACCGGGCAGCAGGAAGCGATCAAGGGCTCGTGGTCGGAGGTCGAGAACCAGCTGCAGCGGCGCAACGACCTCATCCCGAATCTCGTCAGCACGGTGAAGGGGTTCGCGGCGCAGGAGAAGGCCATCCTCGACCGCATCGCCGCGTCGCGCGAGAAGCTGGCCGGCGCCCGCACGCCGACCGAGACGATCGACGCGGCCAACGAGCAGAGTTCCGCCCTGGCGCGGTTGCTGGTGGTCGTCGAGAACTATCCGCAGCTGAAGTCGAACGAGAACTTCATGCGGCTGATGGACGAACTGTCGGGCACCGAGAACCGCATCGCGGTGGCGCGCGGCCGCTACAACGAGAAGGTGCAGGCCTACAACGCGCTGCGGCGCCGCTTCCCGGCCAACATCACCGCCAAGGCGTTCGGCTTCGAGGAATGGAAGTACTTCGAGGCGCCGGCGACGGCGCGCGACGTGCCCCGGGTCGACTTCTCGCCGAAATGAGCGGCCGCTCCCTGATCGCGGCCGCCTCTGGCGCGGCCGCCGGTCTGGGCGCCTGGGCCACGCTCGGGTCCATCGATCGGCTGCAGGGGCCACACGGAGCGGTACGGCTGGCGATGCTGCCGTCGCTGGTCGCACTGGCGATCGCGATGGCGGCCGGCGCGGCGATCGCCCTGCTGCTGCACCAGGTGCTGCGCACGAGCGGCTGGCGCGATCGCGCCCATGCGCCGCTCCTCGTCCTCGCAGGCGCGGCCGTCCTCGTCCTGCCGTACGTGCCCTGGCTCGCCGACGGCTTCCCGGCCCTCCTGCTGCTCGCCGGCCCGGGGGCAACGCTCGCATGGGGCGTGCTCTGCACGCTGGCGGTCTGGGTCGCGCTCGTCGAACGCCGCCACCTCGCCGAGGCGGCACCGCCCGCGGCGGCGACGGCGGGTGAGGCGCTTGCGCGCCGGCGGCGTTGGACCACCGGCATCCTGCTCGCGAGCCTGGTCAGTTCGGGCGTGCTCGCGGCCCGCTTCACACGCACCCCGCTGTTTCCCGGCGGCGACGAACCGCACTACCTCGTGATCGCCCAGAGCCTGTGGCGCGACGGCGACCTGCGCATCGAGAACAACCACGCGCGCGGCGATTACGAGGAGTACTTCCATCGCGCGCTGACGCCGCACTACCTCACCCGCGGGGTCGACCGGCAGATCTACTCCATCCATCCGATCGGCATGCCGGTACTGATGACGCCGGTCTACGCGGCCGGCGGCTACGATCTCGTCGTTTGCGCGCTGCTGCTGCTCGGGGCCATCGCGATGACGTCGGCGTGGCGGCTCGCGTGGGCCGTCACCGGGTCGGCCTCGTCGGCGACGTTCGCCTGGGCCGTGCTCGGGCTGGGCGCGCCGTGGATCTTCAACACCTTCGCGGTCTACCCCGAAGTGCCGGCGGCGTGTGCCGTGGCGCTCGCCTTCGCCTGGACGTCGGGCTGGCACGCCGGGCGCGATGCCCATCGCCCGCCGCACGACGTGCCGATCTGGCGCTGGTGGGCAGCCGGCACCGCGATCGGCTGCCTGCCGTGGTTCAGCACGAAGTACGTCGTGATGGGGGCGATGCTGGGCCTCGTCTCGTTGCTCCGCGCCTGGTGGCCCCGGCCCGAACGTACGGCCAGGCGCCGGGCCTTCGTCCGGACATGCGCGGTCGTGGTGCCCAATGTCGTCAGCCTGGCGCTGTGGCTGATCTTCTTCAAGGTCATCTGGGGGACCTGGTCGCCGGCGGCGCCCTATGGCACGCAGCGCGAGACGCGGCTCGACTACCTGCCGGCGGGCGGTCCCGGCCTGCTGTTCGATCAGGAGTACGGGATCGTCGCGTTTGCGCCGGCCCTGCTGATGGTGATCCCGGGCCTGTTCGCGCTGTGGCGCCAGCGCGGCGGCCGGCGCCGGCTCGCGGCCGAACTGATCGGCGTGTTCGGCGGCCTGCTGCTCGTGGTCGGGGCGTTCCACATCTGGTGGGGAGGCAGCGCCATCGTCGGCCGTCCCCTCGTGTCGGCGCTGCCGCTGCTGCTGCTGCCGGTCGCGGCGCACTACGGCGCGTGCCGCGCGCAGCCGCTGCGGCGGGCCGCGCAGCGGATCCTGCTCGCCGTCGGTCTCGCGATCACCGCACTGCTCGCGACCGCGCAGGACGGTTTGCTGCTCGTGGCCGGACGCGACGGAGCGTCACAGGTACTCGAGTATCTCGCGCCATCGGTGCCGCTGTGGACGCTGCTGCCGACGTTCCTCCGGCAGGCGCCCGGCCAGGCGTGGATCAGCGTGCTCCTCTGGGGCGGCGTGGCGCTTGCGGCCGGCGTTCTGCTCGGCCGCCGCCGTTTCCGCGCCATCGACGCGGCCCATGCTCCGGCCGATGATGCACCGGCCGGCCCGGTGCACGGCCCCGCTGCGATGCCCACGAGCGGCGCCTGGCATCTGGCGGCCTGGCTGCTCGTCGTCGGCGGCGGCGCCGGCGTGTCCGGACTGGCCGCCGCCACGCTGGCGCCGTCCACCACGCCGCCCTCGCTCGACGAGCGATCCCGCGTCAGGCTGCTCGACGAGTTCGACGCGGTCCGCCGGCCGCTCGCGATCCGTTACGATCCGCTGACGCGTCTGGATCCGGTGACGGTGCCGCCCCTCTTCCCCCTGCTCGTGCACGCGGCCGGCGACCGCCGCGAGGACCGCGCCACCCAGCTCTTCGGACGCCGGTTGTCGCTGCCGGCGGGCACCTACGGCGTCGACATGGTCTTTCCGGCCGGCCCCGACGACGTCGACGGAGCGCTCGCGATTCACGCGGGCCGCACCAGCCCGCCGCTGCAGACGTGGCCGGTGTCGATCACGCCGCCCGGCTCGTGGGGACGCGCGTTCACGCTGCCCGTCGACGTCGGCTTCGTGGGCTTCAAGGCCGACGCCGCCGTGACCCAGGCCTCGCCGCAGGTCCGGCTGACGCCGCAGACGATCGTCGATGCCAGCGCGCGGCCGCGCACACCCGCCGTGCTCGGCAGCGCCCGTTATGGCGATCTCGTCGTGCTCGTCCACGGCGAGGACGCCTGGCCGGAGCGCGAGGGACTGTGGCTGCGGGGCCGGGCGACGGCGGCGCTGACGCTCGTGTCGCCCGCCGGCGTGCCGACCCTGATGCTGCGGGCCGGCCCCGTGGCGGTCGACGTCGTCGTCGACGACGGGCAGCAGGCGACGACCGTGTCGCTGCAGCCTGGCGAGTCGCGACGCGTCGAACTGCAGGCCGCGCCTGCGGCGGCGGCGCCGCAGGCGCGCCACTTGCGGCTCCGCACGTCGTCCAGCTTCGTGCCGGCCGACCTCGAACCGGGCAGCCGCGACCGGCGCCCGCTCGGCGCCTGGCTCGCCTTCGGCCCGCCCTCCTGATCGATCGGCGTCATGCGTAAGTCCCTCCTCATCGAACAGTTCGACGCGGAACTCCCCTCGACGCGAGAGGTGCTGCTCGCAGTGCCGTCGACTGGGTTCGACTGGAAGCCGCACCCGTCGTCGTTCTCGATCGGCCGTCTCGCGATGCACGTCGCCGCCATCCCCGGGTGGATGAAGGCGTTCACGGAGTCGGACGCCTACGACATGGGCGCGGGAGGACCGGGCCCGGCGATTCCGGCCGCGCACGCCGAGATCCTCGACACGTTCGAACACGCCGTCGCGCGCGGACGCGCGTCGCTGGCCGCCGTCGACGATGTGGCACTGGGCGAGCCGTGGGCGCTGCTGCGCGACGGCGAGGCGATCGCGCGGATGACGCGGGCCGAAGCGGTCGCGCGGTACGTGGTTCGACATCTCGTGCACCACCGGGGCCAGCTCACGGTCTACCTGCGTCTGCGCGACGCTCCGGTGCCGGCCATCTACGGCGATTCGGCCGACCGCCGCCTCCTGCCGATGCTGCTGCGGAGCGACGCGTGAACAGCCGTCCTGCCAGGCTTGCGCTGGCCCTCGCCGGACTGACGACGGTGATCCTGCTGGCGATCGCGAACACCGGCGGCTATCGCTACGGCGTCTCCGACCAGGCCTTCTACCTGCCGTCGATCGCCCTGGCCGGCGACGAGACGCTGTTCCCGCACGACGCCGCGCTGCTGCAGGCCCAGGCGCGGCTGATGGTGACCGACGAACTGACGGCGGCGCTCGTCGGCACCGGCCTGCCGCAGCCGTCGCTGCTCCTGGCGGGACACGTGGCTGGCCTCGGCTGTCTGTTTGCCGCCATCTGGCTCCTGGCCCGCCACTTCGCCGTCAGCCGGTGGACGGCGGCCGCCTGCTGCCTGGCCGGCACGCTGCGGCACCGGATCACCGAGACCGGCGCGAATACGTTCGAGGGCTATTACCATCCGCGCGGTCTCGCGTTCGCGCTGGGCGCGCTGGCCGCCGCCGCGTTTCTGCGTCGCCGGTTCGCATGGGCAGCTGCGCTCACCGCCGTCGCCGTCGTCCTGCACCCGACGACCGGCGGCTGGTGGGCGATCTGGCTGGTGGCGGCCGCGGTCGTGTCGCGCTGGCAGGCGGCAGCGGCGGCAGACGTGGACGCCGCGGCGGCGGCGCTGCCGTGGCGGCCGGTCGCGGTGGCCGCTGCGGTCGTGATCGTCGTGAGCGCACTGGTGCTCGTCGCGGTCGTCCCGCGGCTGCCGGTGATGGACGAGGCGTGGATTGCGGCGTTCGCGTGGAAGGACTACGTGTTCCCGACGGCCTGGGAACCCGATGCGTGGTTTGCCAACCTGCTGCTGCCGGTGGTCGTGACCCTCGTCTTCGCCGATCGCCGTCGGCGGCGGCTCGCGAGCGCGGAGGAGACCGGCATGGTGGCCGGCGTGTGGACGCTCACCGCGGTGTTCCTGGTCTCGCTGCCGGCCATCGCCGCGCGCAACGCGCTGGCCGTCCAGCTGCAGGTGTCCCGCGTCTTCTGGCTGGTGGATCTGTTCGCCGTCGTCCTGCTGGCATGGTGGCTTGCGGAGGGCCGCCTGCGCAGCTCGCGCGGCACGGGTCCGGCGGCTGTCGCCGTACGGGCGTCCTGGCGGCCGATGGCGCTGGCGATTGTCCTCCTGCTCGCGGCACTCGGACGCGGCCTCTACTCCACGCGGGTCGAGCACCCCGAGCGGCACTTGATCCAGCGCGATCTCGAGAATTCCGACTGGGTGCGCGTCGGGGCCTGGGTCGACGCGCACACGCCGCGCGACACCGACGTGCTCGCCGACCCCGATCACGACTGGAAGTTCGGGCACAGCGTCCGCATCGTCGCCCGCCGTGACGTGTTCCTGGAAGGCACCAAGGACGCCGCCGTCGCGCTGTACGATCGTGACGTCGCGCTGCGGGTGCGCAGACGGCTCGCCGCGGTCGGCGACTTCGCCACGCTCGACGCCGCTCGAGCCCGCGCCCTGGCCCGCGAGTTCGATCTCGAACTGCTCCTCATCGATCGCGACCTGCCGTTGACGCCCCTGCACCGCGACGGGCGCTTCCGGGTCTATCAGTTGCCGTGACCTCGACAGACACGCCCCTGCCCTTCCCCGAATTCGTCCCGTCTCGCGCCTGGAGCGGCGGTCATCGCATGACCGTCTACGCGTGGGCGAAGTCGCGCCATCTGCCTGCCCTGCCCGACGCCGAGGCCACGTATTTCGACACGGCCGCGGACGCGCGCGTGCTGGCGCACTGCAACTGGCAGCCGGATCGGCGGTCGGCGCCAGCGCTGCTCCTGCTGCACGGGCTCGAGGGATCGAGCCTGGCGCACTACATGCGCGGCATCGCCGACAAGGCCTGGCGGGCCGGCTTCAGCGTGGTGCGGCTCAATCAGCGCAACTGCGGCGGCACCGAGCACCTGTCCCGCGGCCTGTATCACTCCGGCCTGACGCACGACCCGCAGTTCCTGCTGCGCCACCTGATCGAGCACGAACGCGTGCCGTCGGTGGTGGTCGCGGGCTACTCGCTCGGCGGCAACCTGACGCTGAAGCTGGCGGGTGATTTCGGCAGCGAGGCGCCGCCCGAACTGAAGGCCGTGTGCGCGGTGTCGCCGACGATGGATCTCGCGCTCTGCGTCGATGCGCTCGAACGGCGCGCGAACGTGCTGTACCAGTTCAACTTCATGCGCAACCTCCGGTCCCGCATGAAGCGCAAGGCAGCGCTCTTTCCCGACCTCTACGATCTCGCCCGGTTGCGCGGCGTCTGGACGGTGCGCGGCTTCGACGATGCGTTCACGGCGCCGCTGAACGGCTTCGGCACGGCCACGCGCTACTACCACGAGGCCTCGAGCCTGCGAGTCGTCGAACGCATCCGCATACCGACCCTGATCGTGACGGCCGCCAACGATCCGTTCGTGCCGCCCGATCAGTTCCTGGTACCGGCGGTGCACGACAACCCGCACGTGCGCGTCGTGATGACCTCGGACGGCGGACACTGCGCCTTCGTCAGCGAGCCCGATCCGTTGCACGACGGCTACTGGGCCGAACACGCGGTCGTCGCGTGGGCGCGATCACATACCGGGCTGGCCTGACGTGCCCTCACTGGCGCGCGGGGCGAGCCTCGCCCGGAACGCCTGCGCGAACTCCGGGCCCTTGCCTTCGTCCTCGTGCTTGAAGTAGACGAACGTCTCGCGCCACGCACCCTGCTGGCCGTCGACCCACTCGGCCCATCGCGCCAGGTCGGCGTCGGTGTAGCCTTCGTCGCGCAGGCGCAGATAGCCGTAGTCGGCGGTGGCGACGAGCGGAGTGTGACGCTCGGGGCTGTCGGCCAGGCACAGGGCGAGGTTGCGGCCGCGCAGCAGATCGTAGACGTCGTCGTTCCACCACGACTCGTGGCGGAACTCGAATGCGGCGCGCAGCCCGGGCGGCAGTTCGTCCACGAATGCGCGCAGGCACGGCAGGTCGGCCTTGAACGTCGGCCCGAGTTGGACGAGCACGCATCCCAGCCTGCCGCCGAGTGCCGCCGCGGCGGCGCAGAAGGCGCGCAGCGGATCGGTCACGTCCTTCAGGCGGCGGTCGTGGGTGATCCGTTTGGGTGTCTTCAGCGTGAACGAGAAGCCGTCGGGCACCTGCGCCGCCCAGCCCTCGACCAGCGGCGCCGTCGGCATGCGGTAGAACGTGTAATTGATCTCGACGGTGTCGAACACACCGGCGTAGTAAGGCAGCATCGCCTTCGCGGCGATCTTCTCGGGGTAGAAGCGCCCCTTCCATTCGGGGTAGTTGTAACCGGACGTCCCGACGTGAATCATCTGCCGTTCCCACCCGCCTGATGCCGCCCTGTGTCTTCACGCCGCGCGAGCGGCGCCTGATCGCGCGCCTGCGCACGCCGCTGCAGGTGCAGCGCTGGCTCAACGCGCTGCCGTACAACACCGAAACCGCCGGCGCGACCCAGCGGACGTTCCGCCGCGTGGTCGCGCTCGGCACCGCGCACTGCATGGAGGCGGCGCTCAGTGCGGCGACCATCCTCGATGCGCACGGCTGGCCACCGCTCGTGATGAGCCTCGAGTCGGAGGACAAGCTCGATCACGTGGTGTTCGTGTACCGGACCGCGACCGGCTGGGGCAGCATCGCGCGATCGCGCGATCCGGGACTGCACGGCCGGCGGCCGGTGTTCCCGACGCTGCGGGCGCTGGCGTCCAGCTACGTCGATCCGTACGTCGACGCGAGCGGGCGCATCACCGGCTACGGCGTCCTCGATCTCCGTGCACTGGATCCCTACGACTGGCGTTGTTCCACACGCAACGTCTGGCACGTGGAGAACGCGCTCATCGACCTGCCGCACCGGGCGATTCGTTCGTCCGATCGACGCATCGACGCGCTGCGCCGCCGGTACCACGCCTTCATGGCGGCCCATCCCGGCTTCAAGCCGCTCTACTACCAGGGGCAGGGGTGCTGGCATCCGCTGCCGACCGTGTTCGCCGCGTCGCGCCGGCTCGCCATGCGGCTCAATCGAGATCGAAGGCGCGCTCGGGCCGGGTGATCGGCTCCTTCTGCGCCTGCTCGAGCGCTTCGCGAAAGCGACGGTCGAGGTTGTCGCCGCGATGCTTCTCGGCCTGGAACGATTGCTCGAAGATGCGCTCCCGGGCGGCGGCTTCCTCGGCCAGCAGGCGCTGCGCGTTGTCGAGATCGCGGTCCGGACCGGTCCGCGCTTCCTTGTGCGACACCACGCGCTCGAGGTTCACGTCGACCACGAGCTCAGCGCGGCAGCACGGGCACTGGACGGTGAGTTCGGAGGCGAGACGGCTCATCACCCTTCCCTTTCGTCACGCGGGTTGCATAGGCTGAACCCGACGACCGCGCGATCATGACACACCACGGCCACGCCCGCGTTCCCCCCCCGCACCGCCTGAGGCTGGCGACCTACAACATCCACAAGGCCCGTGGCATGGACGGGCGGACGCGCATCGACCGGATCGCCGACGTCCTCGCGTCGCTGGATGCCGACGTCATCGCCCTGCAGGAAGTGATCGGCGGCGGCCCCGAGGAGGACGGCCAGGCGGCGACGCTTGGCGCCCGGCTCGGCATGGGCTGGGTGATGGACTCGGTCCGGCTGCTGCGCGGCAAGGCGTACGGCAACGTCGTGCTGAGCCGGCTGCCGATCGAGCACACCCACTCGTGCGACCTGTCGTGCGACAAGCGCGAACCGCGCGGCTGCCACCGGGTCGACATCGACGTGCACGGACAGGTGCTGCACGTCTTCAACGTCCACCTCGGCACGGCGGTCATGGAGCGGCGGCAGCAGGCGCCGCGGCTGGCCGAGTTCGTCGCCGACACGCACGTCAAGGGTCCGAAGGTGCTGCTCGGCGATTTCAACGAGTGGGTCAAGGGCCTCGCCTCACGAACGTTGGGCGAGATGCTGGACGGCGTCGACCTGACGCAACACCTGCAGCGCCGGCGGACCTACCCCGGCGTGTGGCCGATCCTGCACCTGGACCACATCTACACGGCCGGCGGCCTCGTCGTGGAGAAGGTGTCGCTGCCGCGCAACCGCCTCACGCTGGTGGCCAGCGATCACCTGCCGCTGGTTGCCGACGTCCGCATGCCGGAGTGAAGTCAAGTAGGGGCGCGCCAGGTCAGGCACCGCATCGGCGAAGCGCCTGGCGGGGGCCGGTACAATCCCGCTCGTGATCAAGCTGGGCACCTTCCCGCTGGTGACGCTGCTCGGAGCCGGTCTGGCGGCCTCCCTCCTCGCGCCGCCGCTGCTGATCGCCCAGGGCGCCGGCACGCGCGGCCGCGCCGCGGGCCCGGCGGGCGCCGACGCGATCACCGAGGATCAACTGCGTGCTCACCTGTCGTTCATCGCCTCCGACCTGCTGGAGGGGCGCGCCACCGGATCGCGCGGGCTCGACGTGGCCGGCGCGTTCCTGGCCTCGCACCTCGGTCGGCTCGGCCTGCGCCCGGCCGGCGACAACGGCACGTTCTTCCAGGAGATCGCGCTCACCCGTCGTCGCCTGGACGTGGCGAAGACGACGCTCACGATCGGCAAGCGCACGCTGACGTTCGGCGACGACTTCGTGCCGGGCGACGCGCCCGGCGCCGCCGAGGGCCGCGTCGTCTATGTCGGCAACGGCACGGTCATCCGATCGCGCGGGCTGGATCCGTACAAGGACCTCGACGTCCGGGGCCGGATCGTCGTGTCGCACAGCGGCCTGCCGACCGGCGTCTCGCAGGACGACCTGAAGGGACCGCGCGGCAAGGACTGGGAACGGACCCAGGACGCGGCGCGCGACCGCGGCGCCGCCGCCGTGTTGTTCCTGCCGGATTTCGGGGCGCTCGCGCGCTGGTCGGCCAACCGCGACGTGCGCCGCAGCCGTGCGTCGCTGACCGTCGATGCGTTCGACAACAACACCGCGCCGGCCCTGCCCTCGGCGACGCTGAGTCCGCTGGCCATCAGCCTGCTGTTCAGCGGCCAGGCGATGGGGCCACAGGAGATCTTCGAGCGGGCGGTACGGCGCGAGCCGGCGCCGCCGTTCGCGCTGTCGGAGTCGGCGGCGGTCGCGCTGACTGTGGCCGCCGACGACGAGCGCTCCACGACCCGCAACATCGTCGCCGTGCTCGAGGGCCGCGATCCACGGTTGAAGGACGAGTACGTCGCGCTCGGCGCGCACTACGATCACCTCGGCGTGGCGGGCACGCCCAACGCGCAGGGCGACACCATCTTCAACGGCGCCGATGACGACGGCTCCGGCACGGTGGGCATCCTGGCGGTGGCTGAAGCGATGGCCCGGCACCCGGTCCGCCCGCGCCGTTCGCTGATCTTCGTGTGGCACACCGGCGAGGAGCAGGGACTCTGGGGCGCCCGCTATTTCACCGAGCATCCCACTGTCCCGATCGACAGGATCGTCGCGCAACTCAACGTCGACATGATCGGGCGGGGCCGCGAGCCCGGTGAGGCGCGTGGCGGGCCGCTCGCGCTGACCGACCGCGACAGCATCTACGTGGTCGGATCGCGCCGGTTGTCGCCGGCGTTCGGTGCCCTCGTCGAGCGCACCAACCGCCGCTACCTGGGCCTGCGCTACGACTACTCACTCGACGACCCGAGCGATCCGGCGCAGATCTACCAGCGCAGCGATCACTACCAGTACGCCAGGCAGGGCATCCCCATCGCCTTCTTCTTCACCGGCATCCACGAGGACTATCACGGCCTCGACGACGAGATCGACCGCATCGACTTCACGAAGATGCGCCGCATCGTGCAGACCATCTACGCCACCGCGCGCGCAGTCGCCGACGATCCGGCGATGAGCCGGCGCTCCGCCGACCGCACGCAGCCCTAGGCCGTCGAACTCCGTCCAACGACGAACGTCGGGAACGAGGACGGCGGAACGAGGGACGGCCGCTACGAACAGATCGATCCGAGGCTTGACACGCACGTGTACCAGTCGTACTAATACACGCGTGTTGCCATTCCGCATCGAGCTCGTGCCCGGCGTGCCGGTCTACGAGCAGCTCGTCGCCGCCGTCACGCGCGCCGTGGTCGCGGGGGTGCTGCGGCCCGGCGACGCGTTTCCATCGGTGCGGGCCCTCAGCCAGGCGCTCCGGATCAATCCGAACACCGCGCAGAAGGCGGTGGCGCAGTTGACCGGACTCGGCCTGCTGCAGGTGCATCCGGGCGTCGGCACGCGCGTCGCCCAGCCGCCGGCCGCGCCGCGCCAGGCCAGCCTGGCGGAACTGCGTGGCCGGACCGCCGACCTCGTGCTCGAAGCGCGCCGGCGTGGCCTGGCGCTCGCCGAACTCCAGAACCTGCTCGAGGACGAATGGCGTCGTCTCGAGCCCAGCACGCGAGGCCCGCGACGTGGCTGATCCGATCGTCACACACGCACTCGGCAAGGCGTTCCGCGCGCTCGTCGCGCTCGAGGACGTGTCCTTGCGCGTCCCGACCGGACAGGCGGTCGGCCTGATTGGCTCCAATGGCGCCGGCAAATCCACGCTGCTGAAGATCCTCGTCAACCTGCTGCCGCCGTCGAGCGGACGCGCCGAGGTGTTCGGCGCGGACTCGCGGGCGATGCGTGCGTCGATCTTCGAGCGCGTCGGATACATGGCGGAGGGACAACAGCTTCCACGCGTTGCCGACGTCGCCGGCCTGCTCGCCTACTGCCGCCCGTTCTACCGCACGTGGGACGATGCACTGGCTGCGCGGCTCATGGCCACACTCGACCTGCCGGCCGCGACGCCGCTCGCCCGCGCCTCGCGCGGCACGCGCATGAAGGCGGCCCTCGTCGCGACGCTGGCGTTCCACCCCGAAGTGCTGATCCTCGACGAGCCGCTCGAAGGCCTCGATCCGCTCACGCGCGAACAAGTCGTCGACGGGCTGCTCGAACTGGTCAGCGCCGAAGGCACCACCGTGCTCCTGGCCTCGCACGATCTCGACGTCCTCGAGCGCCTCCTCGATCAGGTGGCGATGCTGCACGAGGCACGCCTCGTCTTCCAGGAACCGCTCGACGCCCTGCAGGCGCGCTACCGGCTGGTGGAACTGGCCGGCGCCGGTGTCGTGGACGCGACGCGTCTGCCGGCCGGCAGCCTCGACGTCCGCCCGACGACCGACGGCGTCTCGTTCCTGTCGACGAGGTTCGACGCGGAGACGGAGATGGCGCTTGCAGCGGCGTTTCCCGGCGCGACGCTGCGCGTGGCGCGACCGGCCCTGCGCGAGGCGTTCATCGCGCACGCGCGGACGTTGCGCGGCGCTGCCCCTGTCCGAGGAGCGGCATGACGCAGCTCCGGCACCTCGTCGCGCACGACGTGCGCCAGCACTGGCCGCTGCTCACCGCATGGATCGTGATCGTCCTGGCGCACCCGCTGGTCGCCGCGGTGCCCTGGAGCGACGACGCGCTGGCATCGGCCTGGGTGCTTGCCGCGGGCCTCGTCGGCGCGCGCGTCGTGATTGGCGCCGCCGTGATCGCCGCGCTGGTACAGGCCGACAGCCCGATCGACGACCGGGCCTTCTGGCGGACGCGGCCGATCTCTCCCGCCACGATGGCCGGGGCCAAGCTGACACTCGCCTGCCTCGTCTTCGTGCTGGTCCCGCTGCTCGTCGTGCTCTCCGTCGCTGCAGCCGTGCAGCTGCCGGCGCGGCACTGGCCGGCCGCCGTCCTCGGTGTGGTGCTCGGCGAGGTGCCGCTGGTCATGCTCGCAGTCGTCGTCGCGGCCCGCACGCGGCGATCGTCGACCGCCCTCGTTGGCCTGGCTGGCGTGCTCGTGCTCCTGCTGCTGATCGTCGTCGTCGTCGGGCAGGTGGTGATTCAGGTCGAACCGAGGGTCTGGCGTGTCGATCCCTTCGCGGCGCCCGTGGCGCTGGCGATGTGGACGGCGGGCTGCCTGGCGGTGCTGGCCAGTGCGGTGTGGTGGGGCACCAGGGCACGTGCCGTGCTGCTGATCGGCTCGGCGGTCGGCGTGCTGGGTCTGTTGGCCGTGTGGCTGGTCCCGATGGTCTGCAGCGTGGCGTCGACGATGTCCGCCACTGGTAGCGTACCGAGGCTGGTGCGGATCGACGCGGACCGCGTCGCCGGCTCGCGTGTCCGCCTGGCTGCCGTGATGTCGCACGCGTTCGGTGCCGACGCGAACCTCCTGATGGAGAACGTGACCGTCGCGATCGGGGAGCGCACCGCTCGTGTGCCGGTCGTGAGACCGGCTGCCGTGCAGTCCGGCCCGCCATCGGAACGAGCGTTCATCGTGGCCACGATCGCGGAGCACGAGGCGCTGGCACTGAGAGGACAGCCCGTCCGCATCACCGGTCAGCTGGTCGTCTGGTCGTCGCACCGGACGACGGACGCGCAGGCGATGCTCGCCGCGGGCGCGCGTCTCGACGGCGCGCGGTTCCGCGGCCGGATCGAGCAGGTGCATCGACCGACGCAGGACGAGCCCGGCGTTGCCGACGTGACGTTGCTGTCACCCGGCCCGGCGATGGGCCTGCTGCGCGCGTCGCACCGGCTCGCCATCTCGCTGCGCGACGTCCGCACGCAGGAGCGCCACCAACTGAGCAGCGCGCCGCGCAAGGCTGACGCGCTCTTCTCGCTGGTCAGGCTGCCGACCGTCGCGCGCCCCTTCACCGTACAGCGCCTGTCGCTGCGCGCCAGGGTCGACGAACTGGCCGACATCATTCCTGCGTCATCGCGCCTCGAATTCGACATCGTCGACGTCAGCACGTCGTTCGCCGAGTTCGCCGCCACGCTGAGCATGCCGCCGCTCACGACGGAGGCACGGCCGTGACGACACGTGACGACACCTGGTCGACGGCCACACGCCACATCGTGCACCTGTGCCGGCACGAGGTGCGCGATCAGCGTGCCTACCTGGCCGTCTGGGCGGCGCTGATCGTGGCCCATCCACTGCTCGCGTCGGTGCCTTTGCCGGGAGCAGGAGCACCGCGCGTCGCGCTGGTGTTCCTGGTATTGCCGCTCCTCCGCGTCCTGCTGATGACGATCGTCGTCGGAGCGATCGTCCACGGAGACAGCCCGATCGACGAGCGGGCGTTCTGGCGCACCAGGCCGATCGCGCCGGTACACCTGGCGCTCGCCAAGTGGCTCGTCGTCGTGCTCACGTTCGTCGTGCTTCCAACCGTGGTGGTGTGCGCGGTCGCGCTGTCGGTGCAGGTCCCGATCTGGCACTGGCCGTGGATGCTCTTTCAGGTGATCGCGACCGAAGGCGCCATCACCGGACTGGTGCTGGTCCTCGCCTCGCGGACCCGCCACATCGCCGCGTTGCTGCTCGCCACGACGGGCGTCGCCGGCGTGCTCGTGCTGCTGCTCAATGCGCTCGAACAGCTGCGGCGCGTGCCGTGGATGCGCGATCGCGGCCTGATGGCCGACAGCGTTCTCGCGACGGGCGCGGGCCTGAGTGTGATGACCGTTGCGGCGATTGGCCTCCTCGTGTTGGCCTACCGTGGCCATGCCGCGCGGCGGCCCTTTGCCGTCGCGATCCTGGCCACGTTCCTCGCCCTCGTGGCGCCGTGGTTCCTGCCGGCACTCCGGACGCCCCGCCCAGCGCCGTTTGCCGTCGACGTCGACATGGACGGCGCGACAGTCCGGGCGGAGCAACTGGGTCCGACGGACGACCGCGTCGGTCTCGTCGTGGAGCCTCGCGTCGTCAATCTGCGCGACACGGACCGCGCACAGGTGTTCCTGCTCGACGGACGCCTGCAGACGCGGCACGGGCCGCGAGAGTCGAGACGATCGAACGAACCGCGGAGCGTCGCCGCGAGCGCCGGTCGCCCGCAGGCGCCACTCGTGGCCGTGCTCGACGCAACGACATTCGCGGCGCTTGCAGGGCGCCCCGCACGGTTCGAAGGGCGATTCAACGTGGACGTGACGCGCGAGGAAACGGTGGCGGCGGCGCCCCTCGAGGTCGGCCAGACGCTCACCGGCGACGTCACGTTCCTGCGCCTGGACGATGTGCGGCCGCAGCCGGCCATCACCTCGTGGGACACGGTGGCCACCGGCAGGCAGATCTACCTGCAAAGGCCGACGGTGACCCGCTGGGGCGTCGAGTTCCGGTTGCGCGACAGGGACTGGGGATGCGTGACGCAGGGCTACCCGCAAGTCCTCCTCCCCTTCCAGGCGGACGTCGTGCTGCCGACCCTGGCGCGCCCCTTCTCCGTCTACGAGGTGGCGCTGGCGTTGCCGCCGAACGGCTGTACGCCCGATCTCGGACGCACCATCGTCGAGATGCGGCGCACCCAGCACCCCGCGCCGACCGCCGTGCCTGTCGCGTTCTCGTTCGTCGTGCCGGAACGCGTCGACCCGGCGCGCGTCACGCGCCTGCCGCGAACACGCTGACGAGTCCAGCGACCGCACCCCTCAACGCCGCACGCGTGATGTAAGGTCGGGTGATGAGGCTCGCCGGACTTGCCCTGCTCATGTCGACGCTGGCCGGATGGGGCTGCGCCGTCGAGTCTGGGGGCACCGCCGCCATTCGCACGCGCGAGGTCGGCGACGGCGGTCGGGCGTTCGTCCTGCTGCACGGGTTCTCCTCGTCGCCCGACGACTGGATGCCGTTCACCGCCACGATTCGGCTGCCAGCCGGACGGCGGTTCGTGTTTCCCGAAGGCCCGGGGATGGGGGTCAACGGTCGCGGCCGCGCGTGGTGGGACCTCGACCTGGCGTCGCATGTGGGAAGCGACGGCTTACCTGACCTGTCGCGCACGCGTCCCACCGGTCTCGACGACGCGGCGACACGGGTACGGGCGCTGCTCGGCGACCTCGGACGCCGCGACCAAGCGGCGCCGGGCGAGGTCATTCTCGGCGGGTTCTCGCAGGGCGGCATGGTCGGCGCCGAGATCGCCTTCCGGTCCAATCAGCCGCTGCAGGCGCTGGTGTTGCTCTCGCCGACCATCGTCGACGAGCCGAGTTGGATCGCCGGCATGCAGGCCAGAGCCGGCCTGCCCGTGTTCCTCGCGCATGGGCGACAGGATCCGATCCTGCCGTTTGCCGCGTCCGCCCGGCTCGCGCAGCAGCTCTCCGCGGCCGGCCTCGCCGTGACGTGGGTGCCGTTCGACGGCGGCCACGACATCCCCGCCGAGGTCGTGACCGCCCTCAACGCCTTCCTGGCGACCGCCGGCGCGCCGGTGCGGTGACGGCCTTGGGCCTTGGGCCGTGGGCCGTGGTCATCCAGCGTTCGGCGTTTTTCAGCGTTCAGCCCGGAACCCCACCGAGGCTGGAGCCGTATGCTACCAATGTGATATCACTTCGACATCACACGGCGCGGCCGCGGGCCGGCCGCCAGCCCGGGGCGGCCGGGCCTATCAGGAGACGAGGGGTCGATGATTCGCGAGCGTGAACGTCAGGTCACAAACGGCGCGCTGGTACTCGTGGCAGGAGTGGCAGGCATCGGCGGCGCCGTCGGGTGGTTCGTGCAGGCCATTGGTACCCAGGACGGCCTGCAGGTGTTCGGCAGCATCGGACTGCTCGTGCTCTCCCTCATCCTGCTGGCAGGACTGTTCTCCGTCTCCCCCAACGAGGCGCGTGTCCTGCAGCTGTTCGGCGCGTACGTCGGCACGGTGCGTACCCCTGGCCTGCGCTGGGCCAACCCGCTCTACACCAAGCACAAGGTGTCGGTGCGCGTGCGCAACTTCGAGTCCGCCAAGCTCAAGGTCAACGACCTGGACGGCAACCCGATCGAGATCGGCGCCGTGGTCGTCTGGAAGGTCGTGGACACCGCCGAGGCCGTGTTCGAAGTGGACGACTACAACAACTACGTGCACGTGCAGAGCGAGGCGGCGCTGCGCAACCTGGCGACGAACTATCCGTACGACTCACACGACGATCAGGAGTCGCTGCGCGGCACGACCAACAAGATCGCCGAGCACCTCAAGCAGGAGATTCACGATCGCCTGATGAAGGCCGGCGTGGAAGTGCTGGAGGCCCGCATCAGCCACCTGGCCTACGCGCCCGAGATCGCCGCCGCCATGCTGCAGCGGCAGCAGGCCGGCGCCATCATCGCCGCCCGCCAGCGCATCGTCGAAGGCGCCGTGGGGATGGTGGAGATGGCGCTCGAGATGCTCTCGGCCAAGCGCGTCGTCGAACTCGACGAGGAACGCAAGGCGCAGATGGTGAGCAACCTGCTGGTCGTCCTCTGCGGCGAACGCGGCACGCAGCCGGTGGTCAACACAGGGACCATTCACCAATAGCGCCACGAGTCACGGGGAGAATGGAGAAAGGGCCAGAAGGGCCAAAAGGGCGAAAAGGCTCACAACAGTGTGCACGAATCGGTCAGCGGCCCTTCTTGCCCTTTCAACTTTGCAATGCATCTCGGTCCATGACCAACCCACGTAAAGCCTTCCTGTTGCGCATCGACCCCACCGTGCTGGACGCCGTCCAGCGGTGGGCCAACGATGATCTGCGCAGCCTGAACGGCCAGATCGAGTTCCTGCTGCGGCGGGCGCTCGCCGACGCCGGACGCACGCCGGCGCGGCCGGCCAAGGCGTCGCGGCGTCGCGACGAGGAGTCATGACCAGAGCGCGGCGATGGTGGCAGGTGGTGCGGCGTGTGTGGATCGGCACCGGCCTCGCCAGCCTGCTCCTCATGCCCGTGTACGCGTGGTGGACGTACCAGGCGCGGATCGATCCGGCCGTGCTCACCAGCGACGCGCAGGTCGCGGTGACGCGCAGCGGTTCGACGCTTCGATTCCTGCCGCGATCGCCGCGCCCTGGCGCCGGGCTCGTGTGGGTGACGGGCTGCCTCGTGCCGGCGGAGGCCTACGCGCCGCTGGCGCGGGCCGTGGCGCGAGGTGGCGTGCCGGCGATCGTCTATCAGCTCCCCTGGCGATGCACGCCGCTGCCGGCGCAGCCCGCCCAGGTGCTCGCGGACCTGCGCGCGCTCATGCAGGCACCGGGCTCACGCTGGGTGCTCGGCGGACACTCGAAGGGTGCGGTCTACGTGTCGGCACTCGCGGCAGCGCCGCCTCCGACGCTCGGCGGCATCGTCGTGGCCGGCACCACCCATCCACGCGACGTCGATCTGTCGGCGAGCCGGCTGATCGTGGCCAAGGTCGTCGCGACGCGCGACGGCATCGCGCCGCTCACGACCTCCAACGCCAACCGCGGGCTCCTGCCGCCGGGCGTGCTCTGGCGCACGGCCGATGGCGGCAATCACTCGCAGTTCGGCTGGTACGGCACGCAACTGGGCGATGGCCGCGCGACGATCGACCGCGCACAGCAGCAGGCGATTCTGTTGGATACGGTGCTGGACGTGTTGCGGCGGGTCGATGCTGCAGCGGGTGGGCGCTGAAGCCCTACACGGTCTCTTGCGCCGCCTTGGCTTCGGCGACTTCCGGATCGACGCGCGCCGACGGGCGCGAGTGCGCCTCGCGGTAGATGCGTTCGGGCACCGCCTGCAGGTCCCAGGCAAGGCCCACGAGGCTCATCGCCTTGATGACGTACCAGGTCGGATCGAACTCCCACCAGTAGAAGCCGTTGCGCGCCGCGCGCTGGTAGCGGTGGTGGTTGTTGTGCCACCCCTCGCCGGCGGCGAAGAACGCCGTGAACACGTTGTTGCGCGACTCGTCCACCGTGTCGAAACGGCGTGAGCCGTACAGGTGGTTGATCGTGTTGATCGCAAACGTCGCGTGCGCGAGCGTCATCGTCGGCAGCAGGAAGCCCCAGGCCAGCCACTGCATGCCGCCGTACAGGTACATGCCCAGGGCCAACAGGGCCGGCGGCACCCAGTAGTACTCGTCGAGCAGGCGAATCTCCGGGTACTTGCCGAAGTCGCGGATGACCGGGTTTGTCGGCGGCAGCTTGTCGTGGCGGACGTCGTTGAGGAACCAGCCGAGATGCGCGTGGTAGAAGCCGCTGATGATCGGGCTGTGCGGATCGCCTTCACGGTCGGCGAACTTGTGGTGGGTGACGTGATGGCCGGCCCACCAGAGCGGCCCCTTCTGCATCGCCGAGGCGGCGATCCAGCTCCAGACGAACTGCGTGACCCGGCCCATCTTGAAGGCGCGGTGCGCGAAGTAGCGGTGGTACGTGAGAGTCAGC
The DNA here is from genome assembly GCA_966211945.1 of uncultured bacterium. GTDB lineage: Bacteria > Acidobacteriota > Vicinamibacteria > Vicinamibacterales > Vicinamibacteraceae > Luteitalea. The sequence continues at coordinate 6,727 of CBIHOS010000012.1, read as the reverse complement.
CCGATGGCGCGGAGGAAATGCGAGACCGCCCACAGCCCGACCATCCCGACGCTGAATGGCACGAACAACACCAGCAGCGATGAGGCCTGGACGAGCCAGAACAGCGACATCGTGATCGTCTTCTTCATGCGCACGGCGGGCCCGGCTCAGCCTTCTTCTTCGTATTCTTCTTCTTCGGGCGGGCCGAGTCGGGTCGACGGGCGCAGCGACTCGCGCGTGTCGAACAGCGGCAGGCCGGCGACGTGCAGCGTGGAGGCACACTGCGGCGACTTGTCGGCGACGACCACTGCGACGGGACTGCCCTCGACGCCCTCACGGAACGTGATGCGGCAACCGCAGGCGAGTCGGGCGTGGGTGAAACCTTTGAGCATCGGGAGTGCACGTCCGAGACGGCGCACCGCGACAGCGGGCCCCACCCGGAACAATCCCGATCATAGCAGGAGAGAGGCGCGCCCGTTGGTAGGGCGCGTTCCCCGAACGCGCCTGACAGTGAAGAACGGCCAGGCTGGGGCCCGCCTTCCCCGTCCGGCTTCGGCGCGCCGTGCAAACGGCCCCTGCCTTCAGAGCAGGTTCTTGATCTCGCGCTCCATCTGCTCCTTGGACGCCAGCCCCATGTGGCGTTTGCAGATGGTGCCGTCGCGCTGGATCATCACCGTGACCGGCAGCCCCCAGAACGGCCCGAACGCCTCCTGGAGATCCTCGCGATCGTTGGCGAGCAGGAGCGGATAGTTGACCTTGTACTCGTCCTTGAACGGCTTGAGCAGCGCCGGATCGTCGTCGATCTGGACACCGACGAACGCCACCCCGTCCTTGCGGTACTGCTCCTGGAGTTGCACGAACATCGGCGTCTCGAACTTGCAGGGTCCGCACCAGGTGGCGAAGAAGTTCATCATCACCACCTTGCCCTTGTAGTCGGCGAGGTCGATGATGCCGCCGTCCACGTCCTTGACCTTGAAGTCGTAGTTGGCCGCCTGCGCCTTGCCGTCGCAGCTGGCCGGCGCCTTGGTCGAAGACGAACCCGCGGTCTGCGTGCCGATGGGAAGGAACGGCACTGCTGCCAGGCCCAGGCCGAGGGCCGCCACGCCCGCGAGAATCCACCGCATGTTCATGTCGTGATCACCGTGATGTCGCCGGAGCAGTCACCCCGGCCGGGACGGCCCGGCGGACCGTCCCTACCTACGTACTTCAACGATACCGCCGCGAGGCCGGCTCGACCAGCCCCGATTCTATTCGGCGGCGCGAAACTGCTCGGCCAGCCCCGCCAGCCGCTCTGCCGGGACGTCGCCGACCATCGCGAACGTCTGATCGCCGTCGGCCCAGACGCGGGCCCGTTGTCCGAACACCCCATGCGCGGCCGGCACCGCCGTCGCCGTGCGCTCGGCACGCGGCATCACGAACAGCGAGACCACCGTGCCGTCCACCTCGTACAACAGGTGGGCGAGATGGCCGTGCCCGTACAGGCAGCGCCGCATGCCGCGCAGCGTGGCTCGACCGGTACGGGAGGCCGCCGGCACTCGCGGCGCCCACTCGTATCGGCTCGACCACTCGCGCGTCGCCTGGGCCGGATTGACCGTCGTGGCGCGCGACGCGAAGCGGCTGCATTTGAGGTGGTCCAGCGTGAGCTGAGCCGCCAGAACCGTGGACGACACCCCGGTCAAGCCGTACAGCAGCGAACCCAGCAGCGCCAGCGTCGCGGTAGCCGCCACCGGCATCCGCAGCGGCCCCAGCCGCTGCGTCCACGAGCGCCGACTCGCCGCCGCGCCAGCCAGCCGCGCCCGCAGCGTCTCGGGCGCTCGGCCCTGCAGCGAGCCGGCCCGCGCCCGCAACAGGCCATGAACGTCGCGCTGAGCCTGCAGATGCCGGCGGCACGCTTCGCATTCGGCCAGATGGCCGCTGATTTCCGGCGCCGGGGCGGGAGTGCCCTCCTCGGCGAGGCCGGCCAGATGCGGAGCGATGTCTCGACAGTCCATCTTGTTCACAGGCGGCTCACGGTCGCGCTGTCCCTTAGGACGACGCGGGCTCGGTGGAGGCCCCCGTCAATCCTGGCGCGTCCGGGCGGGCGGGGGGAGTGACGGCCTCGGCGGCCGGTGCCGGGGCGGGCGCCGTGAGGCGTTCGAAGAGCAGCCGGCGGCCGCGCGACAGGCGCGACATCACCGTGCCGATGGGCACCCCGAGGATGCCGGCGATTTCCTTGTAGCTGCAGTCCTCGACGTCGCGGAGCCAGACCACCTCGCGGTAGATGGCCGGCAGTGCGTCGAGGGCGGCGTGCACGTCGGCGTCGCGGGCCGCGCGCAGCAGCTGCCGCTCGGGGTCATCGTCGGCGCCGGCAATCGGCAGGCTCTCGACCAGGTCGCTGTCGACGTCGACCGGATGGCGGGCAGCGCTGCGGCGGTCGTTGAGGAAGGTGTTGCGCAGGACGGTGAACAGCCACGCCTTCAGGTTGGTGTCCGGACGCAGGCGGGGCGCAAATCGCGCCACCTTCAGATACGTGTCCTGCACGAGATCTTCGGCCGCCGCCGGGTTGCGCGTCAGCTTCAGTGCCAGGCCGTAGAGACTGTGGATGTGGGCGAGCGGATCGCCGGCCGGCGCCAGGTCGCGGGCCTGGCCACCACGCAGCACACGAGACAACCAGCGCGATCCCTGCGGCACGGCCATGAGCGTGAGGCCGGAGGTCCTGGCGCCGCCGACGCACCGGCAGCCTGCAGTGTCCTGCCGGCGACTGCGGCCAGTATAGCGGGACGCACCGGCGGGACACGGCAGGCTCGTTGTCACAACGCGGCCGCGACGTGACGAGGGCAATGACGGCCGCCATCGGCGACGGTCTCGCGAAGCCGGCAGCCGGGGATCGGCGTCCTAAGCAGTCGGTGACGAGCTGTGCGGCTCATGCTCCATTGCGGGGTACCCTTCCCCCGAGTACCATGACCGCATCTGAGCTGCCCAGCTTTGTGCCCAGCGCCCTGCCTATTCGCACGACCCGAGGAGATTGCATGCTTACGCCCTTGCGTGCGTGGCGCCGCGCCGCTGCCCTAGGCGTCCTGCTGGCGTCCATGGCGACGCCCGCGCTCGCGCAGACGCCCTTCGTGCCGTACTTCGGCAAGAACGAGGTGCGGTACGACTCCTTCAAGTGGCAGATCTACACGACCGACCACTTCGACATCTATTACTACCCGGAGACCGAGCAGCATCTCGAGCGCATCGCAGGCTATGCCGAGAGCGCGTACCAGAAGCTGTCGTCGGAGCTCAAGCACGATCTCGCGATCAAGATTCCGCTGCTGATCTTCAAGACGCAGGCGGAGTTCCAGCAGCAGAACGTCATTCCCGGCGCGGTCAGCGAAGGCGTGGCGGCGTTTGCCGAACCGGTGCGCAACCGCATGCTGGTGCCGATCGACGAGCCGCCCGACCAGTTGTACCGGTTGATCACGCACGAACTGACGCACATCTTCGAATTCGACATCATCCCGCGCTCGCTGGTGCGGCGGACGGTGCCGCTGTGGGTCGACGAGGGGCTGGCCGACTACATGGCCGGCGTGTGGCGGCCGCTCGACCTGATGACGGTGCGCGACGCGTCGGTGGCCGACATCATCCCGAAGATGACCAAGATGGAAGGCTACGGGCAGTTCTCCAACCAGCGCCTGGTCTACAACCTTGGGCACGCCTGCTTCGAGTTCATCGAGTCGCGCTGGGGCAAGGAAGGGATCCGGCAGTACCTGTTCTCGCTGCGCAAGAGCGTCATCGGCGGCGGCGAGGCGGCTTACGAGGAAGCCTTCCGGATCAGCGCCGACGAGTTCGACCAGCAGTTCGACAAGTACATGAAGGACCGGTTCAAGCCGTTCCGCGACAAGGAACGGCCCGCCGACTACGGCCGCAACCTGGCGCCCGAGCGCGGCGAGACCAAGTTCACCGTGGTCCTCTCGGTGGAACCCTCACCGTCCGGCGATCTGCTCGCCGCCGTGGCCGGCAACCGCAAGGAAGGCGAGCTGGACGTCATCCTGCTGTCCACCAAGGACCGCACGGTCGTCCGCAACCTGACGCCCGGCTTCAGCAAGGACACGGGCTTCGAATACATCGCCGTCCCCGGCGCGCGCTGGAACACGGTGCCGTGGATGGCGTGGGCGCCGACCGGCGACCGCCTCGCCTACTTCGTCCGCACCGAGAAGCAGCGCTCCCTGATCCTGCAGAACGTCGTCACCGGCAAGATCGAGAAGCGCTACTACCTGGACACCGTCGACGTGCCCGAGTCGCCGGAGTTCTCCAAGGACGGCCGCAAGATCTACTTCTCGGCGCTGCGCAACGCCATCGGCGACATCTTCGAGATCGACCTCGAGACGAGCGAGCTCCGCAACCTCACCGCCGACGCGTTTGCCGACTACGCGCCGGCGATCTCGCCCGACGGCACCTCGCTCGTCTATCTCGCGCGGATCAGCGGCAACGACAAGCTGTTCCGGCTCGACCTCGCGAGCGGCAACAAGACGCAGCTCACGTTCGGCACGCACGACGAGGCGGCGCCGCAGTTCCTCGACGCCAACACGCTGGTCTTCCCGTCGACGGCGGTCGACCCGAGCACGCCGGTCGATCCCGACGTCGTGCGCAACGGCCAGATCTTCAACCTGTGGACGCTCGATCTGAAGGGCGGCGCGCTCAAGCAGTACACCGACACGCTGACCGGCATCTTCTCGCCGGTCGTGGTGACCGGGCCCGACGACTCACGCATCGCGTTCGTCACGCCGTACAAGGACGAGTACGGGATCCACACGCTGACCCTCAAGGAGCCGATTGCCACCGCCGCTTCGGCGGATTTCGGCGAACCCGCCCCGGTCATCGACTTCCAGGCGCCGCTGACCCACACGCTGATCCCGGCCAACAACCGCGTCAAGGGACGCTTCGAGCGGATGTTCCTCGACGGCCGGCCGCCGATCAACGTCGGCGTCACCAGCGGCGGCGACCTGTTCGGCGGCACCGCGATCTCGTTCAGCGACGTGCTCGGCGACCAGAACTTCACGTTCTTCGCCGCCTCGGTCGCGCAGTTCCGGACGCTGGCGTTCTCCTACACCAACCTGTCACGGCGGCTGCAGTACTCGATCCAGGGCTACTCGCAGACGCAGTTCTACTACGGGCTCGTCCCCGGTCTCTACGACCCGTCGCTGACCTACTTCCTCGAGCGCGACGATGCGCTGGCGACCCGCTCGATCAATGGCGGCAGTCTCTTTGCGATCTACCCATTCAACCGGTACACGCGCCTCGAGTTGTCGGCCGGGGTCTCGCACTACAGCGACGAGTTCCGCGATCAGAGCCTCCAGGACTACTCGCAGGACTACCAGGAGTCGCTGTACGGGACAACGCTGTTCAACAACGGCACCGCGGTGCCGCTGACGATCGCGCTGACCCGCGAGACCACGGTCTTCCGCGAATACGGTCCCCTGGCCGGCCACACGTTCCGCCTCGCCTACACGGTGTCGCCCAAGATCGGCAACACGCTGTCGCGCCAGACCTTCGACGGTGACGTGCGCTACTACCAGCGCATCGCGACCAACGGCGTGGCGGCGTTCCGGGTCCGCGGCTTCCACAGCGACGGCGACGTGCCCGACTACTTCTTCTACGGCGGCAATTCGGAGCTGCGCGGGTACGACTACCTGGAGTTCCTCGGCAACAAGGGCTTCTTCGCCAACGCCGAACTGCGCTTCCCGCTGATCGAAGCGATGCTGACGCCCATCGGCGTGCTCGGCGGCGTCCGTGCCGTCGCCTTTGCCGGCATCGGCGGCGCCAGCCTGTTCGGCCGGCCATCCACCTCCAGCTTCACCGGCGGCCTCTCCGACCAGTCCTACAAGTTTGCAACGTCGTCGGACGAAGTGGTGCGGCCGATCATCGGCTTCACGGAAGACCCGGCCAACCCCGGCTTCCCGCTGGCCGTCTACGGCGACCCGCGCACGATCAGCGGGTTCCGCCTCAAGGACGGCCGTGCCTCGTACGGCATCGGCCTCGAGACGTTCCTCCTGGGCTTCCCGATCCACTTCGACTGGTCGTGGAAGACGCTGTTCAACAAGGACTGGGAAGACATCGCCTTCGCGTTCGAGGGCGGCAGCGCGGAGTTCCGCAAGCCGCGCTTCCAGGTCTGGATCGGGTACGACTTCTAACTACAAGAGGTAGGGGCCGCTCCCCGAGCGGCCCTGTCAGCTGTCAGGGCGCCTCGGGGAGGCGCCCCTACCTTTCGGTCCCGATCTCTGTCGTGACAGGCGCCTCGGGGAGGCGCCCTACCTTTTGTGACGCCACACACCCCCGCCGCATCCGCCACCGAGATGGTGCAGGTCGTCCTGCCCAACGACGCCAACCCGCTCGGCTTCATCCTCGGCGGCACGGTGATGCATCTCATCGACATCGCCGGCGCGATCGCCTGCTTCCGCCACACGCGGCAGCGCGTGGTCACGGCGGCGGTCGACGGGCTGCAGTTCCTCCACCCGATCAAGGTGGGCGACCTGATCATCCTGAAGGCACAGGTCACGGCGACCTTCCGCACGTCGCTGGAGGTGGAGGTGGAGGTGATGAGTGAGGAAACGCTCACCGGACAACGCCGGCTGACCTCGCACGCCTACCTGACGTTCGTGGCGATCGACGCCGACGGCCGGAAGGTCGAGGTGCCGGACCTCGTACTCGAAAGTGACCGCGAACGCATCCGCGCCAGCGAAGCGCAGGTCCGCCGCGATGCGCGGCTCGCGGCGAAGTCACGCCTCGC
>CBIHOS010000011.1:0-53205 GCA_966211945.1 uncultured bacterium | reverse complement strand
CCATCGACACGGCGTCGGCCGATCAGGCCGACGGCCATCACGGCATCGGCCTCAGGGCGCCTCGGGGAGGCGCCCCTACCAACGCGCATCACCATGACGGCGACCCGCCGGTCGGACGTGTTCCCCGACCGTGCCGTCACAATCGCCGGCCCGGATCGCTTCCCGAACGCGTCGTCGCGAACATGCCGGGAGGGGCCGTTTCCCCGCTTGTCCCGCCGTAGCCGGCGCGAAGGCGGAAACGGCCCATCGACACGGCGTCGGCCGATCAGGCCGACGGCCATCACGGCATCGGCCTCAGCGCTGCGAGTCCGGCTCGTCGCCGCTGTCGACGACCGAGGCGGTGCTGCGCTCGATGCGCGCCATGCGGGCCAGGAAACGGGGGTCGCGGCGCAGCGGATCCAGCCGCGAGTCGACGCGCGCGTATGCCAGCCGCGACGAGTTGGCGTCGATGGCGCGGTCGAGCCACTCCAGCGCGCGCCCGTTGTCGTCGAGACTGACGTACGCCAGCGCGATCCAGAAGGCGCCATCGCCGGTCGGCGAGTGCTCGTAGAGCACACGCAGGCGTCCGAGCGCCTGCTGGGCGTCGCGGGGACGGCCGGCGTCGGCGTGGATCTTCACGAACTGCGACAGGACGAACGGGTCCTCGGCGGCCTGCTCCGCTCCGACCCTGCGGCAGGCGGCCAGCGCCTCGTCGCCGCGGCGCAGTTCGGTGTAGGCCTTGCACAGGCCGATATAGGCCGCCGTGTACTGCGAGTCCAGGCGCAGCAGCGTCTCGTAGGTGCGCGCCGCATCCTCGAAGCGGCGGGCGTAGTGCAGCGTCGCGCCGAGATAGCCCCGCAAGAGCGACGAGCGCTGATTGAGTTTCTGCGCCTGGTCCACCTGCTCGACGGCCTCGTCGACCCGGGCGAGCCCGGCCAGCATCATCGCGTAGCGGATGCGGGCGTATTCGCAGCTCGGGTTGAGGTCGAGCGCGCGGCGGAAATGGCGCTCGGACTGCTCCATGTTGTGGCGCTCGGCATAGAGGTCGCCGAGCGCCGCGTACGCCTCGGCGCTGCGGTCGTCGAGGCTGAGCGCCTTCGAGATCGCCTGTTGCGCCACCGGCAGCGCCTCGTCGGCTCGCAGCGAGTTGTGCCGGTACTGCGACAGCAGCGCCTCGGCCCACCTGGCGTACGCCAGCACGAACTCCGGCGAGGCTTCGGTCGCACTCCGGAACGCGTCAGCCGCTTCTTCCACGTCCTTGCGACCGCCGCGCCCGAGGCGGGTCAGCCCGAGCATGTACGCCTGCATCGCCTGCGGATTGTCGAGCGGCAACTCGGTGCGCAGCGACGGCCGGGCCGCATCGGCCGCGGCCAGCGTGGTCACGATGCGCTGGGCCAGCGTCGCCGTGAATTCGCGCAGCGCGGTCCTCGAGTTCATCACCTCCTCGAAGACCTGCGGCGTGCCGCCGGCCCGCACGATCTCGAGGCGCGCCTGCATGCCGGGATCGCCGCGCGACACCCGCACCTGCACGAACACGTCGGCGTCCACCGCCTGCATGATCGCGGGGATCGGATCGCCCTGCATGGCTTCGACCGCGACCGGCGCGATGACCCGGAACGGCGGCGACGAACTGAGGTCCTGCGCCAGCTGCTCGATGACGAGCGGCGTCAGCGCGGCATCGGCGCCCGCCGCGCTGCCCAGCGCCAGCCGTACCTCCGAGGCGACGCCGCTCGAGGCGACCGCGCCGCCCCCGCCGCCGCTCGTGGCCAGGTTCGACGGACCGCCGAGCCCGCGCGGCAGCAGCGACCAGGCGACCGCGGCGCCGATGACGACCGCGCCCACCGCCACGGCGATGAGCCCGTACGCCGAGCGCGACCTGGCCGGCGGCACAGGCGTCGGGACGGGCGTGGCCACCTCGACGGCGGCAACCGGCACCAGCCCGGCGCCCGACGACGTGATCGGCTGCTTGCGCGTCCACGTGTCCCACCCGAGCGTCCGCGACAGGGCTTCCTTGACCGCGCCGATGGTCGGGTATCGCCGCTCCTGGTCCTGCTCGGAGGCGCGCTCGACGATGCGGATGAAGTCGTCCGGCAGATCGGGGCGCAGGTCGGCGAGCGGCATGCGTTCGCCGCGCGTGTAGCGGGCGACGAGGTCCGCGACGGACGAGGCGCGCACCGGAAAGGCGCCCGAGACGAGGTAGTACAGGACGACGCCGAGGCCGTAGATGTCGCTGCGGGAGGAGGGCGGCGTCCCGGCCGCCACCTCCGGCGCCAGGAACGGCAGCGATCCCGGCGGCAGCGCCAGGCAGTCGAGCGGCACGCCAGGCGGCCACACGTCCATCAGGACGAGCCGGCCGCCAGCTTCGCGGACGATGTTGTCGGGGGCGAGCAGTCCGTGCGACAGCCCCTCGCGATGGAGCGCGGAGATCGCACGGCAGAGCTCCCAGCCGACCAGCGCGGCCTCGCGGGCGCTGAAGGTGCCTTGCGCCTCGACGACGCGATCGAGACTCCGGCCGTCCACGAACTCCATCACCAGCCCGGTCTGATCGTCGTGCTGCTCGGCTCCGTACACCTCGACGGCGTTGGGATGGCGTACACGCGCCAGGGCCTGACCGGTGGCCAGAAATGCGACAGCGACTTCGGGCGGCGACGGCGACGGCAGGAACCTGATGACGACGTCGCGATGGAGATGATCGGTGGCGCGCACGACGCGGCCGAGCGTGCCTGGACCGAGCGATCGCAGGAGGCGGTACGGGCCCCAGGTCCCGAGGTCGTGCGGCTCGCCCTCGGGCGCGTCCGTCGACTCGAGCGGCGTCGCGCCGGCCGGCGCAGGCAGCTCGTCCGGGCCGCTCGACTGAGGATCCTGGATGACTGGAAGGGGGTCGTCCGGCGTCGATTCGCCACCGTCGAGGCTGCGGTGCAGCTCGGCGATCTCTGCGATGACCCGGAGTTGACGGAAGATCGCACGCTCCGCCTCGCTGCCGAGTTCGGCTTCGAGCGCGGCCCAATCCACTGCCTGGCCGTCAGCGAGCGTTGCGGCCAGATCCGTGAGACCGCCGTCAGTGGGCATGCGCGAACAGCGGCTATTGTCGCACAGGAACTCGGCCAGTGATGTACAGGCCGCGTCCTAAGCGGGTGCCTCCCGACCACCTCGCACGCGACCGGCGTGCGACCATGGGCGTCATGCGCCTGCTGACCGCGGGAGCCGCCTTCTTTCTCAGTCTCCAGCTGGCCGTCGCGCCGCTGCTCGGTCAATCGCCCTCGCCTGCAGCGCCGCTGCCTGACGTGCAGCAGCTCATCCGCGACGTGAAGGCTGGCCTGCGTACCGACGAGGCGCTCATCAGGCAGTACACGTTCCGCGAACGCCGCCGGGACGTGAAGGTCTCCAAGCTCGGCAAGCTGCATCTCGGACCGTGGCGGGTCTTCGAGGTGTATCCCTCCCAGGTTCCGGGCGAAACCTACAAGCGGCTCGTGAGCGTGAACGACGTCCCGCTCCCCAGGGCCGAGCTCGAGCAGCGCGACGCTGCACATCGACAGGCCGTGCTCGACCGCCTGGCCCAGCTCGAGGCGGAAACGCCAGCCCAGAAGCAGAAGCGCCTCGCGAAGAAGGCCAGGGAACGGCAGGAGGAGCAGGACGTCATCGACGACGTTTTCGCGACGTACGCCATCGCCATCGTGGGGCGCGAGACCGTCGACGGCCGCTCCGCCATCGTCACCACGCTCACGCCGCGACCCAGGGCGCGGACCAGGAGCGACGCGGGGCGGTTCCTGAAGAAGATCCGCGGCAAGGCGTGGGTCGACGAGGCCAACCGCCAGGTGGTGCGCGTCGAGATGGAGGCCGTCGAGGACATCACGTACGGCCTCGGCCTGCTGGCGCGCATGCACAAGGGCAGCACCATGACGTTCCGCCGCACGCTCGTGAACGGCGAGATCTGGCTGCCCGCCGAGGCGCGCTTCAGGCTCGTCGGCAAGACGCTGATCTTCCGCAAGTTCGCGCTGGAGTCGGCGACGCAGTTCTCGGACTACAAGAAGTTCAACGTCTCGACATCGGAAGAAGTCGCGCCCGACGTCAGATAATTGCAAAATTGCACAATTTCAGAATTTCATTGGCACCGCCAACCTTCGAAGGCTGATGGTGGTGGTGAAATTTTGAAATTCTGAAATTTCTAGGTCCGCCGATGATCGGCGCGCCACGCGGTGACGGCTCGCTTGATCGCGTCGGGCTTCAAGTTCTCGCCGGCCGCCCGGGCCGCGAGGGCGGCGAACTCGCTGTCGGACGCGAAGCGCAGGGCCACGACCTGCTTGGGCGACAGCGTCTGCCACGCGGCCAGCTGCGCCGGCGCCAGCAGCCGCTCGGCGCGCAGGCGTTCCTCGAGCACGATGATCCGGTCCTGAAGGCGCGTGGTGTAGACGCGGCTGATCGTGATCAGCGACAGCACCGCCACGAGGAGGCCGCCGATGCCGACCGGCCAGCCCCAGCTCGCGCCATCCCACGCCGCGGTGAACCCGACCGCCGCCGCGACCCAGGCGACGGTCGCGACGATGGTCGCCATGGGCTTGTGCGCATGCGTCTGGTAGTTCTGCGTCACGACTCGGTGGGCATCGATGAATGGTGGAGGACGACGGGCGAGTCGCTCTTCTTGCGCAGCCGCATGTTGAGCAGTTCGACCAGGAGGGAGAAGGCCATCGCGAAGTAGATGTAGCCCTTGTCGACGTGCTGTCCGAACGCTTCGGCCACCAGCATCACGCCGATCAGGATCAGGAACGCCAGCGCCAGCATCTTCATCGTCGGGTGCTTCGCGACGAAGTTGCTGATCGGTCCGGCGAACAGCAGCATCACGCCGGCGGCCAGCACCACGGCCACCATCATGATCGGGACGTGCGGGGTCATGCCGACCGCGGTGATCACCGAGTCCAGCGAGAAGACGATGTCGATCAGCATGATCTGGGCGACGACGCTGCCCATCGTGACGCCCGCCTTGCCGCCGGCCGACACGTGGTGTTCCTCGCCTTCGAGCTTGTCGTGGATCTCGTAGGTGGCCTTGCCGATCAGGAAGAGTCCGCCGAACAGCAGGATCAGCTGCTTGCCGGAGATGCCCTGTCCCATGATGTCGAAGAGCGGCCGCGTCAGCCCCATCACCCAGGAGATGCCGAGGAGCAGCGCCAGGCGGGAGATGACCGCCATCGCGATGCCGAGGCGGCGCGCTCTCGGCTGTTGATCCTTCGGCAGCCGGCCCGAGAGGATCGCGATGAAGATGACGTTGTCGATGCCGAGCACGATCTCGAGCGCGGCCAACGTCGCCAGGGACACGAGGCTGGCGGCGCTCCACAACGGCGCGGCGGGGCCGCTCACGGCCCCGTGAACCGGTTCGACCAGTGCCAGCAGGCCGGGCCACACGGCGGTCAGCGTCTCGATCACGACACGTCCTTTCGCAGGCGCGAGGCGTCGCGCCGCGCCCGATCATACAAGGGAGGCTACGCCGCCAGTGGGCGACAGACTGCTGCCTGCCCTCGACGGCAGGCCCGGAGCGCCGGCCCTACCGGGCCTGACGCATGCCTGACGACGTGCGTCAGGCGCTGGCGCGCTTGCGGGGTTTCCTGGCCGCGGCGGCAGTCTTCGCCGAGCTCAGGGTCGCCTTGGCCGGCGTCTTCTTGCCGGCGCTGACCGTCTCGAGGGAGCGCCGCAGCGCTTCCATCAGGTCCACGACCTTGGCGGGCTGCTCTTCCTCGGTCTCGACGATCTCCTCGCCGGAGACCTTCGCGTCGATCAGCGTGCGCAGCGCTTCCTGGTAGTTGTCGTGGAAGCTCTTGATGTCCAGATCGCCTTCGAAGGTGCCGATGACCTGCTGTGCCAGTTTCACTTCCTCCGGCTTCAGCTTGGCGGGCACCGCGTCCAGTTCATCGATCTGCGACATGCTGCGCACTTCGTCGGCCGAGCGCAGCGTGTACATCACCAGGCCCTTCTCGCGCGGCTGGACGGCGACGATGTACTCGCGGCCATAGAGCGCGAGCTTGCCGATGCCCGCCTTGCCCTGCATGCCCTCGCGAATGACCGCGAAGGCCTCGGCCGCGACGTTGCCGTCGGGCGCCAGGTAGTACGGACGCTCGAAGTAGATCGGATCGATCTGGTCGACGGTCGTGAACTGCGTGAGGTTGATGAGCCGGGTCGATTCCGGCCGCACCTTCGCCAGGTCTTCCTCGGTGACCGTCACATAGCGGCCCTTCGAGAACTCGTAGCCCTTCACGATCTCGTTGTTGGCCACCTCGCGCTCGCAGTGCGGGCACCACTTCTTCTGCTGGATGCGCGTCTGGCACACCTCGTGGAGCTGGTTGAAACTCACCGTCGCGTGCGCATCTGTCGCCGGGAACACCCGGATCGGGATGGTCACGAGACTCAGCTTGAGATGTCCCTTCCACGTCGCTCGTGCTGCCATACCCCACCTCGATGCAAACACCACGCCTTGGTTGGCCTTGGGCCTTGGGGCTTGGGCCTTGGGGCTTGGGCCTCCGCTGATACCCGATACCCGCTCCCCGTACCCGGCACCCCGTACCCGGCACCCGGCACCCGGCACCCGGATCCTTGCTATCGGTCCGTCCGCCTCCGATGATTACGCCTCATGGCACGGACGGTCCAGCCCTGGCGTGAGGTGGCGCCCCCCGCGCCCATGCTCGCCACGCCCTCGGAGTTGGACGCCATCAACCTCGCCAGTTCATCGCTGCTCTACGAACAGAAGTTCGACGGCATCCGGGCCATCGCGGTCGTCGAGCCTGCCCTGCCCGCCGCCCGCGTCCAGCTCCTGTCGCGCAACGGAAACGACAAGGCCCCCCAGTTTCCTGACATCGTGCGGGCCCTGCGCGAACTGGCGGCGCAGGTCGGCAAGCCCCTGGTCCTCGACGGCGAGGTGGTGGCGCTGGACGCGCGCGGCCGTCCCACCTCGTTCACCGCCCTCCAGTCCCGTATGCACCTGCAGGGCACCCGGGAGATCGAGGCCAGGACGGCGACGGTGCCCACCGCCCTCATCGTCTTCGACCTGCTGCGCGAGGGCGGCGAGGACCTGCGCCCGCTGCCGCTGGCGGCGCGCCGCGTCCGCCTCGAGTACCTCCTCCACGTCCGGACCAGCGAGCGGCTGCGCGAGGCGACGTTCGTCGCCGGCGACGGCAAGCAGGTGCTCGCCCAGGCGGAACGCGAGGACTGGGAAGGCCTGATCGTCAAGGACGCCGAATCGCCCTACTCGTCTGGCGTCCGCTCGCGCAGCTGGCGGAAGGTGAAGCTGCACAAGCGGGCCACGCTGGTCATCGGCGGATGGACAGATCCGAAGGGGACGCGGGCCGGCCTCGGCGCACTGATGGTCGGCAGCCCCGACGATGCGCGCGGCAGGCCGGCGCGCCGGATTCGCGGCGCCGCGGCGTCCCTGTGCTATGCCGGCAACGTCGGCACCGGCTTCAGCGACGCGACCATCAACGACCTGATGCGCCGCCTGCGGCCGCTGGCGACGACGACCTCGCCATTCGTCGATGCCCCGAAGGGCCGCGGGCACCACTGGGTCGAGCCCCGCCTGCTCTGCGAAGTGCGCTTCTCGGAATGGACGCCGGAAGGGCGGCTGCGCCATCCGGTCTTCCTCGGACTGCGCGACGACGTGGGCGTCGAGGCGGCCGACGCCCCTGCGGGTGCCTCGCCGGCGGCGGCGCCGCGAGCGACGTCGGCATTGCCGCTGTCCGACGGGATCGCGGCCATCGTCGACGCGCTGCGCGGGCTCGAGGACGCCGGGCGCGACGGCACCCTGGCCCTGCCCGACGGGCCGCTGGACGTCACGAACCTCCGCAAGGTGTTCTGGCCGGCCTCCGGCTACACGAAGGGCGACCTGCTGCGCTTCTACGCCCGCCTCTCGCCGTGGCTGCTGCCGGTGATCGCCGACCGCCCACTCGTCATGAAACGCTACCCGAACGGCGTGCTCGGCAAGGCGTTCTACCAGCAGCGCGCCCCCGACGCACCGCCGCCGGGCGTGCGGGTCGAGGCGGTCGACGAGGACGAGGACGGCCCGATGCCGCGCCTGATCGGCGGGTCGCTCAACACGCTGCTGTACATCGCGCAGCTGGGCGCGATCTCGCTCGATCCCTGGTTCTCGCGGGCCCAATCGCCGTCCACGGCCGACTTCGTGGCGATCGACCTGGATCCGATGCCGAGTGTGCCGTTCTCGCAGGTGTGTGACGTCGCCCGCTGGGTCCACGAGGCCTTGGCGATGCTCGAGATCCCGGCCGCGCTCAAGACCAGCGGCTCGTCCGGGCTGCACGTCTACATCCCCCTCGCGGAAGGGACGTCTTACGAGTCTGGCCAGCTGTTGTGCCAGATCGTGGCGACCGCGGTCGCCTCGCAGCACCCGAAGGTGGCGACGGTCGAGCGCACCGTCGCGCGGCGCGGCCGCACCGTGTACGTCGACTACCTGCAGAACATCGAGGGCAAGACGCTGGCCTGCGCCTACAGCGCGCGGGCGAGCCAGTTCGCCGGCGTGTCGACGCCCCTCCGCTGGCACGAACTGGACGACGACGTGCGGCCCGAGGACTTCACGCTCGACACCGCGGTCGCGCGCTTCGACGCGGAAGGCGACTTGTGGAACCCGGTGATGCAGGGACCGCCGGTCGACCTGCACGACGTGCTCGCCCGGCTGACGTCCCGACGCTGACGACCTGGCTGGACACGCAACCGCCGAGACGTGTGAACCGGCGAGTTGCAGCGGAAGCTGATCGGCGAACCGGGCCGGCGGCGATTCTGGATCGGTCCATGCATCACTGTCGGGGCAGCCAGGATTCTGTCGCCGGCGGCAACAGGGCCGCGGGCGACCTCACGCAGGAGGACTAGGAATGGGCATTCTCGGCTGGATCATTTTCGGGTTGATCGTCGGCGCGCTCGCCAAGCTCGTGATGCCGGGCAAGGATCCGGGCGGAATCATCGTGACGATGGGGCTCGGTATCGTCGGCTCGCTGCTGGGCGGGTTCCTGGGCCAGGCGCTCGGCCTGTACGGCCCCAACGACGCCGCCGGCTTCTTCATGTCACTGCTCGGCGCGATTCTGCTGCTCGTCATCTACCGGATGGCCGTCGGCCGCCGCCGCGTCGTGACGCCCTGAAGACGACAATGGTGTCTCAGAACTGAACACACGGCCGGGCGCGGGACACCGCCCCGGCCGTTCGTGTTTCGGGCAGGCGCATGCGCCCTACCTCTCGCCCAGTCCGAGCATCCGCAACAACTGCAGCGCGTTGCCGGCACGCGCCGGACCGGGCTTCAACCGGTAGTCGAACGTCATCGTCACTGCCTCGCCGGTCCCGGCCAGCGTTTCCTCGAGGTGCACGCTGTCGGCGTGCGAGGTGAAGGCTGGATCTGCCGCCAGTTCGAGGTCATGGGTCGTGACCACACCGATTGCATCGCAGCCGAGCAGGTGCCCCATCACGCTCCGCACCGCCA
This sequence comes from uncultured bacterium, assembly GCA_966211945.1. GTDB lineage: Bacteria > Acidobacteriota > Vicinamibacteria > Vicinamibacterales > Vicinamibacteraceae > Luteitalea. Next base: position 43,769 of record CBIHOS010000011.1, on the reverse strand, counting down.
CCTGCCGCTCGGCGCTGTTGGTGCCCTGCAGCACCTCGTCGAGCAGGTAGCACACGCGGAGGTCGGGCGACGCCCGGCGGGCAGCCTCCACCACCTGCGCCAGCCGCACCAGCGACGCCATGAACAACGACAGCCCGAGTTCGAGCGAGTCGGACACGCGCATGCTCGTGTGCAGCGCGAGGCGCGGCAGTCGCAGCGCCGACGCACACACCGGGGCGCCTGCCTGCGCGAGCAGGACGTTGAGGCCGATGGCCCGCAGCAGCGTGCTCTTGCCGGACATGTTCGACCCCGTGATCAGGAGGAAGCGTCCGGGCGGACCGACGGCAACGTCGTTGGTCACGCGCACCGCATCGGCCAGGAGCGGATGTCCGAGAGCGCGACCCTCCAGGCGGTCCGCCGCGTCGTCGATCTGCGGCCATGCCCAGTCCGGGTGATCGAACGCGAGCGAGGCCAGCCCGCCGAGCGCGTCGGCACGACCGACCGCGTCCAGCCAGCTGCGGACGCGCGATCCGTGCCGGCGACGCCAGCGATCCATCGCCCACCAGACGTGCAGATCCCAGAGCAGCAGCGACTGGAGCGGTACGTACAGCCACACCGAGTGCCGGACGTCGGACAGCACGACGAGCTGCTCCAGATCCGCCAGCGCCCGCGAGGCAGGCACGGTGCCCGTCGTCCCGAGCGCGGCCTGGACGTCGCGGAGCAGTCGGCTGTCCCGGCGTGCCCGCTCGACCTGTGCGATGAGCGGCGCCCACGCCCGGAGGCCATACTCCCCCGTCGCGCCGTGCACGTCGTGTTCGAGCGGCGCGTGCACGATCTTGCGCAGCACCCAGCCCGCCAGGCCCGTGCCGAGCCACCAGATGCCGGCAGTCACGCCGAGCGCCGACCCGATGGCGCCCGCCACGGTCAGCACGGTCAGTGCGACGGCGACCGGCGGCACCCAGCGCCACGCGGCCAGCGAGCTCGGGCCCTCGGCCCACTGCACGGCGTGCGGCACCATGCCGATCCCGAGCGCATCGTCGGGCAGCTGGCGCGCCAGTGCGGCGAGCTGCTGCCGGCCGTGCAGATCGGCGGCGAGTTCGCCCACCGCCGCCTGGCGCGCGGCGATCTCGCCGGCCGCTGGCGGCGTGGACGCGGTGAGCCACTCGACCACAATCTGGCGGCCGGTCGGCGTGCGGACCGGCCCGAGGATCTGGAGGAGTGACGCGTGGCCGGCCACGTCGAGGTCGTTCGCGAAGGCATGCGTGTCGGCCAGCGGCACGTGCCACGGCTGCGGCAGGCCGTCCCAGCGCCGCTCGAGGCGGGCCGTTGCCTCGCGATTGAGTGTCGCCATCGTCAGCGCGGCGTCGTGACGGCGTTCGATCCGGTCGTGGCGGACGACGAGGCCGGCGAAGATCGCCACGGCGGCGCCGATCGCAACCGCGGGCCACGGGCCAGGCGCGCGCGTCACCCAGACGAGCCCGGCGACGATCACGGCGGCGGTGAGCAGCCGGAGGCGCGAATGCGTCTTCGACTGCCGGGCCTCGGCCGCCGCGATCCGTTCGTACTGCGCGACGCGGGCCTTGTAGGTCTCGGCGGCGGACACGCGTCCACTCTACGGCAGCCCGCGGGCCCCGTATCGCTGGGATAGACTCGGCCCGCACGGGGCGTGTGTGCCTGCACGCCGGCGCGCGTGCCACCAGCCGCCTCTCCGCCCTGCCGCAACGACCTGACCACGCAGAGCGTAATGAGGGCGAACAGGCTTCGCCGGACTTGCGGCGGCCACTTCCGAGGAGAACGGGGACCAGATGCACCAACGGCAGGCCGGCAGGCCATCACGGCAATGGGTGGGCGTCCTGGTGGCGACCGGCTTTGCGGCGGTCGTCGTCGCGGCGGTATCCAGCGTGCTCGGCGCGGCGCCAGGCACGCGCGAGTGGCGCGATTACGCCGGCGGGCCCGACAGTTCGCGCTTCGTCGCGGCCTCGCAGATCACCAAGGCCAACGTCGGCCAGCTCCAGGTCGCGTGGACGTTCCCGGACGGCGACACCGATTTCAACCCGCTCGTCGTCCGCGACACGATCTACACCCGGGCGCGCGGCAACACCATCGTCGCGGTGGACGCGGCCACCGGCACGCAGCGCTGGGCCTCGCCCGAGATCAAGGCGTTCGTGATCCGCGGCATCAACTACTGGGAGAGTCCGGACGGCAAGGACCGGCGCCTCTTCGTGAGCACGCTGAACCGGCTGCAGGCCTTCGACGCCAGCAACGGCCAGCGCATCACGTCGTTCGGCCGGGACGGCGCCGTGGACCTGCGTGAAGGGCTCGATCGCGATCCCGAGAAGGTGCAGCAGCAGAGCCGGCTGCCGGGCAAGATCTTCGGCAACCTGATCATCCTCGGCTCGGCCACCAACACCGAGTACACCTCGGCGCCCGGTGACATCCGCGCGTTCGACGTGCGCACCGGCGCGCACGTCTGGTCGTTCCGCACCATTCCCCGCAAGGGCGAGTTCGGCGCCGACACCTGGCCCGAGAACGCGCGGGCCACGGTCGGCGGCGCCAACGCGTGGGCCGAGATGTCGGTGGATCCGGTGCGCGGCATCGTGTACGTGCCGACCGGCAGCGGCAAGTACAACTTCTTCGGCGGCTATCGTCGCGGCGACAACCTGTTCTCGGACAGCCTGATCGCGCTCGACGCGAAGACCGGCGCGCGCAAGTGGCATTTCCAGACCGTTCACCACGACATCTGGGATCTCGACAACAACTCGGCGCCGCAGTTGACGACGATCACGCACGAGGGCCGCAAGGTCGACATCGTGGCGATGGCCAGCAAGACCGGCTATCTCTACGTGTTCGATCGCGCGACCGGCAAGCCGATCTGGCCGATCGAGGAACGGCCGGTGCCGCAGAAGACCACGGTGCCCGGGCAGTACCTCTCGCCGACGCAGCCCTTCCCGACCCGGCCGGAGCCGTTCGCGCGGCAGTCGTTCACGGTCGACGACCTCAATCCGTACATCCTCACCGACGAGCAGCGCGCCCGGTTCCGCGAGCGCATCCTGAAGGCGCGCAACGACGGCCCGTTCACGCCGATCGGCTTCGATGAAGTGATCCACATGCCGGGCAACCAGGGCGGGTCCAACTGGGGCAGCACGGCGGGCAATCCCCACGACGGCCGCGTCTACGTCATCGGCTTCAACGTGCCGACGATCATCCGGCTGCAGAAGGCGGGCGAGAAGCGGGCGGCGCGAGCCGGCGGCAACCCGGCGCAGATCGTCGAGGAAGGGTATCCGACCACTGACGGATTCGGCCTGTACCCGACGCTCGTCGAGCCGCCGTACACGACGCTCACTGCTTACGACTTGAACAAGGGCGCGATCGCCTGGCAGAAGGGCCTCGGCGACGACCTGCGCCTGCTGCCGCTCGGCATCACCGGGACGGGATCGGCGGCGACCGTGAAGGGCGGCCTGATCGTGACGGGCACCGGCCTGGTGTTTGCCACCGCTGCCGATCGCAAGGTGCACGTGTACGACACCGGCAACGGCACCGAACTCGCGACGCTGCCGCTCGGCGGCCCGACCAGCGGCGGTCCGTCGATGTACGAGCACAACGGCCGGCAGTACCTGCTCGTCACGGCGTCGGCGGTGCAGCCCTCGGGCCCCGGCGCGGTGCCGACACCACACACGGGCCCGACCGGCCTGGTCGCCTACGCGCTGCCGAAGTGACTCGGGTGGGCGGCGTCGGGACGCGCCGCCCCGCGCCATGCCTACCAGCCCTCGCGCTCGACGAGCCACGTGACGGCCGTCGCTTCGGTCTCGAAGGCGCCGACGCGGTCGGCGTGCTCGCCCGCCAGCTGCTCGAGGAGCCGGGCGATGCCGCTGCGGGCGCCGGCGTCGGCGATGATCGCGACGCGGGCCGGCACGCCCATCTGACGGATCCAGCGTTCGACCCGCGCGGCGAGTTCGCGCGGCGTCGGCACCGACGCCGGGACCAGATCGCGGATGTCCAGCAGGACACGCGCGCGCGGCCAGCGCCCGCTGGCCGCCAGCGCCGCGGCCGCCGTCCGCGACAGGTCGTCGTCGCTGAAGCTGCCTCCCAGGTGCACGCGCAGCAGCCCGTGCTCGTCGTCGTACTGCCAGCGGAAGCTCATCGCGTTCTGTCAGGAGAGGGCCGTGCCGCCTGCCCGGCGGCTAGCATACGCGGGCACGGCGCGAATGCGCCGCTTTGGCGACGCACGGCCGGGCTGGGCGCGTCCACGCGCCGCGTGGTCTACGAACCGGACCGGCGGCTGGGATCGAGGGCGGCGTGCGGCGTTGCCGGCCCGGTCGGCTGCGGCGGCGATCGGCGCGGCGCCGGCCAGCGGTCGCGATCCGCGCCGAGGGCCCGGGCACGCAGCGCGTCGTAGGTCTCGAAGATGCGCGGTCCGACGATCGACCAGTCGTAGGCGGCGGCGGTGACCGAGGCGCGGGCCAGGCGCGCCGGATCGGGCGAGGCGACCGCGGTCAGGACCGCGGCGGCAAGACTGGCTGCATCCGGTTCGGCCAGCCAGGCGTTGCCGTCGTTGGCATAGGTGAGGACGCCGCCGGCCCGAGGCACCACCACCGGTACGCCGGACGCCATCGCCTCCAGCGGACCAATGCCGAAAGGTTCGCGATCGTTGACGTGAAGGAATGCGTCGGCGCTCGCATACGCTTCGGCGAGCGCGGCACGGTCGGCGGCATGCCCTGCGAAGCCGACGATGCCCGGCGCCACCTGTGCGGCGTACTGGGCCAGCCGCGGGCTCTCGGGGCCGCTGCCCACCAGCACCAGACCCGCCGGCACGCCCGCCCGGCGCACCCACGCCACCGCATCGATGGCGCGCGTCAACCGCTTCTCCTGCGACAGCCGCCCTGCGTAGACCACGAGCGGACCGCCGGCGGGCAGTCGGAGGCGGGCGCGCCATGCCTCGCGCCACGACTCGGATCGATGCCGCGGGCCGAACGCGGCCACGTCGAGGCCCATCGGAATGCGCAGGACCTCGCGCCGGTGGGCTGGCCGCTGCGCGCGCATCAGTTCGGCCGCAGTGTACGCGGAGTTGGCCAGATGGTAGTCGCACTGCGGCAGGTAGATGCTGCCGATGTAGCACCGCGCCGCGATCGACAGCGCGCGACCGCCGGGCCCCATCGCCTGCAGCGAATGGTCGGCGCGCTCGCAACTCAGCCCGACGATCGTCGGGCGGCAGAGATCGTCTGGCAGATGGCGGCGGATCCAGCCGGCGAAGAACGGCAGCGCGTACTTGTCGCACACCTCCAGCACGTCGGGCTGCTCGTCGCGCAGGATGCGCCGCAGCGCGCCGTCGCGGGCCAGGAAGTGATGCGGCAGCAGCACGCGGTAGCGGCGGTCGACGAACGGCACGCGGGGCGCCGCGATCGTGTAGAGGCGCCCGAACGCGCCGATGGCCGTGACCTCGTCGTGCTCGCCGGGCACGACGACCCGCATCGGACGCTGCAGCCGGTTGGCCACCGTCAGCATCGCCGTGTAGAACGTGCGGATGCCGCCGGACTGGCCGTGCCAGGCGTTTGTCAGGTGCAGGGTCTTCAGCGCGGCCACAGGCGGAGCGGTTCACGGAGGAAGGTGGCAACGAGCGCCGGCATGCGGCGGAGGTCGGTGCGCAGCGAGGCCGCCCGATGATGGCCGACGAGCAGGGCGCCGTGCCGCATCGCATGCAGGTTGAACAGCGTGGACACGACGCTGAACAGAATCGAGCCGGCGATGCTCGGGCCGAGCCTGGCGGTGCCTGCGGCCCAGTGCACCACGAACTCGACGCCGTGGCCGAGGAGCGGCAACAGGACGAGCGCCGTGATCGTCGACGCCCAGCGCGGCTCGGCGCCGCTCAGGGCCTGCGTCAGCGCCCCGTGGACGCCGGAGGCGACGCCGCGGTAGGCCAGTTCGGTGAGCGCGGCCTGCATCGCGGCGGTGGTGCCGGCGCCGGCATTGAGCCCGGCGAACAGCGTCGCCCGTACCAGCGACGAGCAGATCGCGGCCTTCCAGTGCCAGCGTGCGAACAACAGCTCGTGCGGCGCCCGCACGACGCCGATCAGCACCTGGGAAACCGAGGGCCCCGCCATCAGCTCTCGCGGATGCTGGGCACGGGCATCCTCGCGGTCCGTCGTCCAGTTGCGGCAACCGTGTCGCGCCAGGTCTTGAACAGCGGCTGCAGCGATCCTTGCCAGGTGCGGTGCGCGGCGTACTGGCGCGCCGCGTGCGAGAACGCCTGCCGCCGGATCGAGTCGGTGAGCAGCGCCTCCAGCCTGCCGCCGAACCCCATCGCATCGTCGGTGGCGTGGCACACGTGACCGCTCTCGCCGTCGCGGATGTTCTCCTGCGGGCCACCGGCGTCCGAGACGAGCACCGGCAGGCCGCTGGCCTGCGCCTCGAGTACGACGTTGCCCAGCGTGTCGGTGCGGCTCGGAAACAGGAACAGGTCGGCCGAGGCCATGGTCTCGGCGATGCGGTCGTGCGGCAGCGGGCCGGTGAACACGGCGTCGGGCAGGGCCGACTGGAGTTCGCTCCGCAGCGGCCCCTCGCCGGCGAACACGAGCCTGGCCCCTGGCGTCGACGCCATCGCGCGCCGCCACAGCGCCGGGACGGCAGCCAGCCCCTTTTCGAGGGAGAGCCGTCCGGCATAGAGCACGACCGGCGTCCCGTCGGCGACGCCCCACTCGTCGCGCAGTGCGCGGGAACGGCGGGCCGGGTGGAACCGCGTGGTGTCCACGCCGCGGCTCCAGACCTGGAGCTTGTCGGGCGCGATGCGCGACGCCACGAGCAGATCGCGAGTGGCGCGCGACGGCACCAGGACGCGGCGGCAGCGCCCGTACGGCCAGCGCAGGTACTCGCGCATCAGCCGGCCGAGGCGATCCGATCCGCTGAGGAGCGTCGTGTACTCGGCGAGCAGCGTGTGGAAGCTGCCGACCATCGGCAGGCCGAGGCGCCAGGCGACGTACTGCGCGACCAGGCCCATCGGGCCCGGCGTCGTGTAGTGCACGAGTTCGATGCGGTCGCGTCTGGCCGCGGCGAGAAATGCCCGGAACCGCGGCGCATGGACGTCCATGCCGTCGTAGAACGGCAGGGCGACGCGCGGCGCGCGCAACGCGAGGTAATCGTGCCTGGCGATGGCGGTCGGCGCCGAAGTGTAGACGCGCACGTGGACGTCGGACGGCACGTGATCCAGCACCGCTTTCAGCGTCGTGGTGACTCCGTTGATCTTGCCGAAGTCGTTGTCGGTGAAGATGCCGACGCGCATCACGCCGCCTCCGGCACACGCTCCACGAGGAGCGGCGGCCGGGCCACGAGGTCGAGCAGCAGCGACTCGGTGAAGCGGGCCTCGGCGCGGAAGTGCCCGTGGGCGAGGGCCAGCGGCACCAGCAGCAGCGGCAGGCCGATCAGCGCCCCGGCGCACACGGCGTGCTTGCGCCAGTCGAGCGGATGCCGGATCAGCAGTGCGAACCGTTCGCGGTAGAAGTTGGCGGCGAACCTCAGGATGTCCGACGCCATCGTGAAGTAGTGGCCGTGCTGGCCGCCAGCGGTGACGCGGCCGGCCCTCAACTCCCGCATGAACGTGGTTCGACAGGTGGCGCCAGGCGCCTCGACCCACGTGCGACCGATGCCGCGCATCGTGTGCGAGTCGCTGCCGGCGCACGCCACGCGGCCGCCGGCCTGCGCGAGCGACACCGCGGCCCGGTTCTGCACCGCGAGCCGGGAGCCGTTGCGCACTTCGAGCCCGTCCAGCCACGGCAACAGCCGGCCGACGTGCGCGGCCGTGACCTGGCCGTTCACGCGCGAGGCGACGTGATTGAGGCTGACGAAGATGCCTTCGCTCCTCAGGTACGGCATCAGCTCGCTCACATCGTGACGCGCGCGGTCGATCTCGCGAAACTGCGCTTCGGTGATGTCGAGGACGTTGAGGTGCACGCGCACGCCGTCGCGGAAGCGTGCGGTGACCTCACACCCGACGATCACGTCGGGGTGGTGGGCAATCTCGAGGGCGCCGCCAATCGTGTCGTGGTCGGTGATCGCAACGAGATCCATGCCGCGGGCCCGGGCCGCCGCGTGCACCGCGTGGGGATCGTTGTAGGACTCGCGCATGATCCGGTGCAGCGGCGCGAGCGAGGTGTAGCCGGAGTGGTGGGTGTGGACGTGCGTGTCGATCTTCACCAGGCCTCCCGCGGAGCCCGTGCGTGGCACACGAGCCCCACCAATGCGGTTCAGCCTGACGCGGCGGCATGTCGATGCCGTGATGCGGTCGTGTATCGCGCGTAAATTCTTGCGAACGCGACACGAGCAGCGCGGCCGACCAGGCCGCGGCGATTACGAAGGCCCACGGCCCAAGGCCTACAACCCGGCCCCCCGGGACCCAAGGCCCAGCCCGGCCACGGCCCCCGTGGCCCGGAACGATGCCCGCGACGGTCGGGTTTCCCTTGACCGACTCTTTCGGTCGGAGTTATGCTGTGCGGCGATCTTGCGATCGTTCTCAGGATCGCGCCGCTCGCCGCCAGAACGCCGCGCAGCGCAGAAAAAGAAGCCCGGCAGATGCGCCAACATCCGCCGGGCATGCAACGCCGGTCCCGGTCGAGACCCCATACGCCTGGCGCATGGCACGTTGCGTCGCCGATTCTATCGGACCGACGCGCGTGCGCCAGGCAGGAGCCATGACGCATGCGCACACGAGTGCCACTGCTGCTGGCCGCGTGCCTGTGCGCGGCCTTGCCTGTTTCCGCGGCACCTGCCGCGTCCCGCACCCAGGAGTCGGTCGACGCCACGAGCGTGACCGGTCGCGTCGTCGACGACAGCGGCGCCGCCGTGCCCGGCGCGACGGTGTCGGTGCAGGCGCGCGGCGGGCTCAGCCGCGTGACGACGACCGGCAACGACGGTCGCTTCAGTCTCCCCCGCCTCGCCGGCGAGGCGCTTCGCGTGACCGTCAGCTACCCGGGATTCGCCGCGGTCGAGCGTCGCCTCGAACCGGGCACGCCGGTTGGCGACGTCGTGCTGACCCCGGCCGCCGTCGTCGAGGAAGTCGCCGTCGTGTCCGAGACGCGCCAGGCGCAGTTGCGCGAGTCGCTCAACAGCCGCGTGGACGTCGTGACGCGGGCCCGCATGGACGACGCCGCCGCCCTGACCGTGGCAGACGCACTCCAGGAAGTGCCGGGCGTGCTGACCCGGCGAGGCAGCGAAACGGCCGGCGCGGCCGGTCAGCAGATCCAGGGCATCGACTCGCGGCAGGTGCTGGTGCTGATCGATGGCCAGCCGGTGGTCGGCGCCCGCGGCATCAAGCGCGGGGCCATCAACCTCGATCGGCAGTCGACCGGGCGTCTCGATCGCGTCGAGGTCGTCAAGGGCGCCTCGTCGGCGCTCTACGGGTCGGACGCGATCGGCGGCGTCATCAACATGATCACCCGGCAGCCTACGGCGGATCTCGAACTGGGCGGCGCCGCGTCGTTGGGCTCGTTCGGCGATGAGAGCCTGCGGGCCGAGGCGGCGTTCACGCGCGGCGGACTTTCCGGCTTCTTCACCAGCGAGCGTCGGGACCACGATGGCTTCGACCTGACGCCGTCGACGGTCGATACGACCGGCGCCCCGACCCAGCGCGTCGACGGTCTCGCGAAGGTGCGCGCACAGGTGCGGCCAGGCCTGGGGATTCAGGGACTTGCCACGGGCTACCTCACCGACACCCAGGGCCGTTCGATCGGCGAACTCGGGCCCCAGGAAGACGACATCGAGGAAGACGCGCTCAATGCGGGCCTCACGATCGACTGGGTGGCCCGTCCGCTCACCACGGTGCAGGCCCGCGCCTATCACGCCGCCTACGACGAATCGTCGACCGGTCGCCTCGCGAGCGGCGCGGCGCTCGCGCCGGGCGCGCTCGACGAACGCCTCACGAAGATCGACATCTCGGCCTCGCACGTGCTCGGCGCGCGTCAGCAGCTGCAGGGCGGCGCGGAGTGGTGGCGCAACACCTACGACGGCATCAACCGGCTGCGCGAGGACCGCGCCCAGCGGGCCACGACGAGCGTCGCGTGGCTGCAGCACCGGCTCGCCCTCGGCGCCCGCGTGTCCACGACGGCCGGCGTGCGGGTGGACGATCACTCGGCGTTCGGCACGGCGGTGTCGCCGAAGATCGGCATCAACGCCAGGGTGAGCGACACGGTGCGCGTGCGCGCGTCCTACGGCCGCGGCTTCCGCGCGCCCGATCTGGGGCAGCTGTACTACCGCTTCATGAACCCGACGAACTTCTACCAGGTCGTCGGCAATCCCTCGCTCGAACCCGAGACCGCCAACTCCTACCAGGCCGGCGCCGAGTTCGTGTCGCGCGGCCGGCGCGTCCGGATCGGCGCCAACCTGTTCCGCAACGACGTGCACGACCTGATCGAATCGGTCAGCCTCGGCTTCATCGCCACGCCCGCCCAGTTGCAGGCGCTGATGGCCCGTGAAGGCATCGACCCGTCGTTCTCACCGTCGATCGGCCGCCTGCTGTTCGTCTACCGCAACGTCGCCGAAGCCCGCACGGAGGGCATCGAGGCCGACGGCGAGGTCGCGCTGTCCTCGTCGCTGTCGCTCGGCGGCGCATACACGGCGCTGCGCGCGGTCGACCGCAGCACGGATCGCGATCTCACGAATCGCCATCCGCACCAGGGCCACGTGCGGCTGGCGTGGCAGGCGCCGCGCTTCGGCCTGCGCGCCAACGTCCGCGGCACGTTCTACAGCTCGTGGATTGCGGCGCGGGCCACGAGCTCCGCCGGCGTCGTGACCGACACGCGCGCGCCCAGGTTCGCGCTGTGGGACGCGTACGTGTCGCGGGCCTTCGGCCGCGTGGTCACCGCGTTCGCCGCGGTCGACAACTTCACCGACAGTCAGGACCCCAACGTCGGCGCGACGCTTGCCAACGGCAGCGCCGCGCCGCTCTACCGGCCCGAGGCCGGACGGACGGTGCGCGCCGGACTGCGCATCCAGTGGACACGGAAGTGACGACGATGCCGATCACCAGACGCCTCCTGCTCTCGACCCTGCTCCTCGCCGCAACGGGCAGCCTGCTGCCGGCGCCCGCGTCGGCTCAGCCGACATCGACGGGCATCCTCCTGCTCGCGCACGGCGGCAAACCCGAATGGAACGACAGGGTCACGGCGCTCGCGAAGGCGGTCGATGCCGATCAGCCGATCGAGGTCGCGTTCGGGATGGCCACGCGCGCCAACATCCAGGCCGCCGTCGACAGGCTCGTGGCCCGTCGCGTGTCGCGGATCGTCGCGGTGCCGCTGTTCGTCTCGTCGCACAGCTCGGTCGTGACGTCCACCGAGTACCTGCTCGGCCTGCGGACCGACATGCCGAAGGACCTGGCGATGTTCGCGAAGATGAGCCACGGTCCGCACGGCCATGGCGCGGCACCTGCGGCGCCGGCCGGCGGCGCGCACGCGGGCCATGGCGCCGCACCCGCCGCACCCGCTGCGTCGGCCGAGAACGGCACCACGCCGGTGGTCAGCCCGGTGCCGATCACGATGACGGCAGCGCTCGACGCCCATCCCCTCGTGGCCGACATCGTCACGGCGCGCGCCCAGGCTCTGAGCACCGAACCGGCCAAGGAGGTGGTCGTGATGGTCGCGCACGGTCCCGTCTCCGCCGAGGACAACGCGCGCTGGCTCACCAACATGGCGACGATCGCCACGCGGGTGAAGACGACCGTGCCGTTTGACGCCGTCGAGTACCTGACGGTGCGCGACGATGCGCCCAAGCCGATTCGCGACAAGGCCACGGCGGAGCTGCGCGACCTGGTCGAGCGCCACGTCGCCAGCGGTCACCGCGTGCTGATCGTGCCGGTGCTGCTGTCGTTCGGCGGCATCGAGCAGGGGCTGCGCACGCGGCTCGACGGCCTGACGTATGCGATGGCCGACCGCGGCCTGATGCCCGACGAGCGCATCGAGCGCTGGGTGCGGGCGATGGCGGCGGAAGCACCGCCCGTTGCTCGGAGGTAGGCTTGCCGCGCCGACGCCAGGCGGAGCCGCAGCCTGGCGAAGGCGGGCCCTGCCTATTTGCGCGTCGAGCGGCGACGGCCCGGCCGCGGTGATTCCAGGCGGGTTGCGAGCAGCTGCACGGCCGGATCGCCGACCGCGCTGGCCCGCGTCGCCAGCACCAGCTGCCGCGTCGCGAGCGCGCGGACGGCGGTGAGGGGCCGCTGCCCGTCGCTCGCCTGGCTGCTCGGCAACACCGTCCAGCCGACGCCGAGCCGCACGAGCTCGCGCAGCACCTCCGGCTGGTGACTCTCGGCCACGACGTCGATCGGCGCGCCGAGGCGGCGCAATTGCGTAACCACCACGTGACGGGTGTGCGACCCGACCGGGTTCAGCACCCACGGCCCCCAGGTCGTCGGCTTGCCGGCCGCGCGGCCCGGCGGCGCGTAGACGGCGAGCGGCTCGGTCTGGAGGGGCCGGGTCGTGAGGCCTGGCACCTCGCGCGGCGGCGCCACGCACACCGCGAGGTCCAGGTGGCCGGCCACCAGCAGCTTCAGGAGCGACCCCGACGGCGACACCCGGATGTGGAGATCGATCTCCGGATGGTCGGCGCGGAACGCGCGCAGGTGCTCGGGGAAGTGGACGACGGCGGCGGCGTCGATCATGCCGAGCCGCACGCGCCCGGCGACGCCGCGCCGCAGCCGTTCGGCCCAGCGCGACAGATCGGCGGTGAGGCCGAGCACCTGCCGCGCGTGTGCGACCACCGGCACCGCCGCCGGCCGCAGCTGGCGCCGGCGCCCCTCCCGATCGAACAGCGCGACGCCGAGCCGGCGCTCCAGCTCCGCCAGCCCCTGCGACAACGCCGACGGCGACACGCCGACGAGCGCCGCCGCGCGCGCCCAGGTCGCTGCCTCGTCCACCGCGACCAGATACTCCAGCTGACGAATCGAGAGATCGGGAAGCATCGATGGATCTTAGTTCAGCATCGCTTCACCATCGTGACCGTCGATGAAATGTCACTTATCGTCGGCCGCATGACTGCACGCCCCATCGCTCCGTCCACCGGCACGCTCGGCGTCCTCCTGCCAGGCATGGGCGCCGTGGCCTCGACCTTCATCGCCGGCGTCCTCGCGGCCCGCAAGGGCCTCACGCCTCCCATCGGCTCGCTGAGCCAGATGGCCCGGCTGCCGCTGGCCGACGGGCAGGAACCGCTCATCCGCGACGTCGTCGACCTCGCCAGCCTCGACCAGCTCGTGTTCGGCGGCTGGGATCCGATCACGACCAACGCGCTCGAAGCCGCCAGAACCGCCAGGGTGCTGGACGCCGAACATCTCGCGCCGATCGCCGGGGAACTCGAGGCGATCGTGCCGATGCCGGCGGTGTTCGATCGCCGCTGGGTGTCGCGGCTGGAGGGCGTGCGGGTCAAGCCGCAGACCTCGAAGTGGGAACAGGCCCTCGCGCTCATCGACGACATCGTGATGTTCAAGGCGCAGCACGGCTGCGATCGGCTCGTGATGGTGTGGTGCGGGTCGACCGAGGCCTGGCAGGAACCCACCGTGGTCCACGCCAGCGCCGCCGCCTTCGAGCAGGGCCTCAAGGACAACGACCCGGCCATCGCGCCGAGCCAGATCTACGCGTGGGCCGCAATCTCCTGCCGCGTGCCGATCGCCAACGGCGCTCCCAATCTCACACTCGACCTGCCGTGCATGGTGGAACTGGCCCGGCTCAGGGGCGTGCCGATCGCCGGCAAGGACTTCAAGACCGGCCAGACGTGGATGAAGACGCTGCTCGCGCCGGGAATCAAGGCGCGCATGCTCGGCCTGCGCGGCTGGTACTCGACGAACATCCTCGGCAACCGCGACGGCGAGGTGCTGGACGCGCCGGAGAACTTCAAGGCCAAGGAGGTCTCCAAGCTCGGTGTCCTCGACAGCATCCTCGAGCCCGCCGTGTACCCCGACCTGTACGGGCACATCGACCACGTCGTCCGCATCAACTACTACCCGCCGCGCGGCGACAACAAGGAGGGCTGGGACAACATCGACATCTTCGGCTGGCTCGGCTACCCGATGCAGATCAAGGTCGACTTCCTCTGCCGCGACTCGATCCTCGCCGCCCCGATCGTGCTGGACCTGGCCCTGTTCCTCGATCTCGCGCACCGCGCCGGTGCGTCTGGCGTGCAGGACTGGCTGTCGTTCTACCTGAAGGCGCCGCAGGCCGCAGGGACACGGCCGGTCGTTCACGATCTGTTCGATCAGCGGCACCGCTTCGAGGACGTGCTGCGCGGTTGGGCCGGGACCCCGCCGGCAGTGAACCGCGTGGACACGACCGGGCTCGCCGGGTCCGGGTCCGAGTCCGACCTGGCGGTTGCGGGCCGGGGCGAAGGGCGCTAGGCTGACGGCAGGATGACGAGGTTGCGGCGGCATCTCCGTGCGTGGGCGATGACCTGGTGCCTGGTGCAGGCCGCCGCCCTCGCGTCGGTGCTGCCGGTCGGCTGCTGCGCCGCGCACGAACCCGCGGCCGCCGCCGAGACACCTCCCTGCCACGAGGCCGCCCGCGTCACCCAATGCCCGATGCGCGGGGCAGGCGGCGCGCCGTGCCCGATGCACGCCGGACACGACGGGAGCGGCCAGCCGGCCGCCCACGCCGCCCAGGACTCGCACCAGACGCACGACGCGCCCGGCTCGACGCCGCAGCGCGACTGCGTCATTCGCAGCACCTGCGACGGTCCCACCGTCTTCACGGTGTTCTCGCACGCGGGCCTCGTGCCCGCCGCCCTCGTCGCCGATGGGCCACGCGTCGTCGACGCGCGACCCGTGACGGGCCCCGTGACGCTCGCGCCGACGCGCAGCCTGCCCCCCGAACCACGCCCTCCACGCGCCTAGCCCGCTCATGTCAGGCCCTGCGCCAGACAGGTAGGGACGGCGTTCCCACCTGCGTGCGTCGGGCATCACCAGAGCAGGCACATCCAGCCCGTAGCCGGGACGCACAGACGTCTCGCGCCGGCTGGCTCTCGAAAGGGCAGGCAGCACAATGCAGTGGAGGACCATCCTCCTGGCATCGGCGTGTTGCGTCGTCGCGACGTCAGTCGTCACGGCGCAGCAGGCCATCGACCAGGGCAGTGCCGGTGGACGCGTGACCGACCAGTCCGGAGCCGTCATCGCCGGCGCCATCGCCGAAGCGCGACATCTCGACACCAACCGTACACAGACGGCCACCACCGACGACGACGGACGCTTCCGGTTTCCCTACCTGCCGGTCGGCGTCCATGACGTGGTCGTCCGGCATCCCGGATTCGCCGAGCAGCGGCAGGCGATCGTCGTGGTGGCAGGCAGCGCCTTCGATCTGCCGATGACCCTCACGGTGGAAGGCGTGTCGGCCGACGTGACGGTCACCGCGGCGGCCGCCGTCGTCGAAGCCGCGCGCAGCCAGGTGGCGTCCACCGTGCCCGAGGCCGAAGTGCGGCGCCTGCCACTCAACGGCCGGCAGTTCCTCGACATCGCACTGCTCGC
Organism: uncultured bacterium; assembly: GCA_966211945.1. GTDB lineage: Bacteria > Acidobacteriota > Vicinamibacteria > Vicinamibacterales > Vicinamibacteraceae > Luteitalea. The sequence goes on along the minus strand of CBIHOS010000011.1, from coordinate 28,315 downwards.
GCCCGGTGTCGCCCCGCCCAACATCAACAGCACGCAACTGTTCGCGGAAACGTCGGCGATACCCGGCGTCGGGCTCTCGATTGGCGGCCAGCGCAACCTCTCGAACAGCGTGGTCGTGGACGGCCTGTCGTCCAACGACGACGCGGCCGGATTGAGCGGCATGCCGTACGCCGTCGACGCGATCGAGCAGGTGCAGGTCGTGACGTCTGGCGCGCAGGCCGAACTGGGACGGGCGATTGGCGGCTACGTCAGCGTCGTGACCCGCAGCGGCACCAACCAGCCACACGGCACGGCCTACGGCTACTTCCGTGACGACGCGCTGAATGCCCGCAATGCCCTGTCGGGGACGACGCTGCCGATGTCGCAGCAGCAGTACGGCGGCAGTCTCGGCGGCCCGATTCGTCGTGACCGCACGTTCTTCTTCGCCAACGCGGAAGAGCGCCGGCTGGATCAGACCGGCCTGACGACGATCGACCCGACGACGCTCGCCGCGATCGAGGCGCGCCTGCGTGCGGTCGGCTATCCCGGCACGCTGCCGGCGACCGGCCAGTACGTGTCGCCGGTCGACTCGCGGCACGTGCTCGGCAAGGTCGATCACGTCGTGTCCAGCCGGCACCAGCTCGGCGTGCGGTACAGCCTCTACGACGTGGCCGCCGGCAACGCCCGCGGCGCTGGCGGCCTGTCGGCGCCGTCAGCATCGGCCGGACTCGACAACCGCGATCAGGCGGTGGCTTTGTCGAGCACGCAGACGTGGTCGCCTCGCACGGTGAACGAAACACGCGTGCAGTACACCGACAGCGCGCTGCGCGCACCGTCCACCGATCTGGTCGGGCCCGCGGTGACCATCGCCGGCGTCGCCACCTTCGGCACGTTCAGTTCGAGCCCGCAGGGGCGTTTCAACCGGATGCTGCAGCTGGTGGACAACGTGTCGCAGCAGCGCGGCGCGCACGCCCTCCGCGCCGGCGTCGATCTGGTCCACAACGCCGATCGGATTCACTTCCCGCGAGCGGCCCGTGGGGCGTACGCGTTCTCGTCGCTCTCGAACTTCCTGGCGGGCACCTACAACAACGCCGGCTACAGCCAGACCTTCGGCGCCACCGAGGTCTCGCAGGACGCGACGTCGATCGGCGTGTTCGTGCAGGACGCCTGGAGCGCGACGCCGGCACTGACGGTCAACCTGGGCCTCCGCTACGACCTGCAGTTCCTCGAGACCATCGCCGCCGACGCCGACAACGTCGCGCCCCGCCTGGGTGTCGCGTGGGTGCCGACCGCGTCGCGCCGCCTCGTGATTCGCGCCAACGCCGGCCGCTTCTTCGATCGCGTGCCGCTGCGGGCCCTGGCCAACGCCCTCCTCTCTGCGGGCAACACCACGGACCTCGGCGCGCTGCGCCAGACGAACGTCGTGCTGTCGCCTGGACAGGCCGGCGCCCCGGTCTTTCCGGCGGTGCTGGCCGCGCCGGTGCCGACGGTCACGCTGGTGAACCTGTCCACGATGGACCGGTCGCTGCAGAACGCGTCGTCGACCCAGGCGAGCGTCGAAGTCGAGCGCCAGCTGGCATCCGCCACCACGGTGAGCGCGGCCTACTCCTACGTCGCCGGCCGTGACCTGCTCATGGCGATCAACCAGAACGTGCCCTCGTGCCTGCCGTCGGGCGGCAACAACGGCTGCCGGCCCAACCCGGCCCATGCCAACGACAGCCGCTACGTCTCGGCCGGCCGATCGGCCACCCACGCGCTGTCGCTCACGCTGCAACAGCGCGCATCGCGCTGGGGGAGGTACCGCGCGACCTATACGCTGGCGCGGGCGCGCAACGATGTCGGCGAGTTCTTCTTCAGTGGTCCGATCGATCCCTTCGACGTGTCGAAGGACTGGAGCCGCGCCGACAACGACCGCCGGCACGTGCTGGTCGTATCGGGCAGCGTCGAGTCGCCCGATCGCGGCCACGACTCGGTGTGGCACGCGCTGTCGAGCGGCTGGCAGGCCAGCGCACTCCTGCAGGCATCGTCGGCCGCGCCGTTCAACATCACGACGGGGGCAACGACCGTACAGGGCACGAGCGCGCGGCCGGTCGTCGACGGTGCGTTCATCCCGCGCAACGCCGGCGTCGGCGACACGTTCGTCGCGCTGCATCTGCGGGTCGGCCGCGCCTTCCGCGTCGCCTCGGCGGTGCGGGCCGAAGTGGCGCTCGAGTTGTTCAACGCCACCGACGCCGTCAACGAGATCGCGCGCAACACGACGTTCGGCAGCGGCAGCTACCCGACCTCGCCGTCCGCGTCGTTCGGCACGGTGACTGCCGTGGGCGAGCCGCGCAGCGCCCAGCTCTCCATCCGCCTTCGCTTCTGACCGTGACGGACCGCATGATGCCGAACACTCGCTGGCTCCTCCCGCTGCTCGTGATGGTGACTGCCGCGGCCTGGTCGGAGACGACGCCGTCGGTCACGACCTTCGACATCGCCAATCGCGTCGATGCCACGCCGTCGATTGCGGCGCGCGGTGACGACGTTGCCGTGACCTGGGGCGCCAGCGCCGACGGCAAGGCCGACGTGTACGTGGCGATGAGCACCGATGGCGGCGCGACGTTCGCCGCGCCGGTCCGTGTCAACACCGTGCCCGGCGAGGCACGGCTCGGCGGCGAACTGCCGCCGCGCGTCGCGCTCACGGGCCTGGCACGTCGAGGGCCCCCTGAGGTCGTCGTGCTGTGGACGGCGCGCGGCGCGGCCACCGAGATCAAGCTGGCGCGCTCTCGCGACGGCGGCCGCACCTTCAGCCCGCCCGACGCGTTGCAGACGGCGGGCGCGTCCGGCGATCGGGGCTGGCCGGCGCTGGCCATCGACCGCCGGGGACGGGCGCACGCCGTGTGGCTCGATCACCGCGGGCAGGCACCTCGCGCGCCCGCGAGCGGCGCCAAGCCGCACGTGCACGGGGCCGCGGCAGCACGACCGGCCCACGACGGCGTGGCGTTCTCGAAGGGCTCAGCGCTGCGTCACGCGACGGAGGGACCCGCCGCGCTTGCCGATCACGCGATCACGAGCGGCGTGTGCTACTGCTGCAAGACCGCTCTGGCCGCCGGGCCAGACGATGCAATCTACGCGGCGTGGCGGCATGTGTACGCCGGGGAGTTGCGCGACATCGCGATGGCGGTGTCGCGCGACGGCGGCCGTACGTTCTCGGCACCCGCCCGCGTGAGCGAGGACGGCTGGGCGATTCAGGGCTGTCCGGATGACGGCCCCGCCGTCGCCGTCGACCGGCACGGGACGGTGCACGTGGTGTGGCCGACGGTGGTCGGCGGCGAGGCGCCCGAAGGCGCGCTGTTCTACGCCACGACGACCGACGGCGTCAGGTTCACGCCGCGCCTGCGCGTGCCCACGCTGGGATCTCCCAAACCCACCCGTCCCCAGATCGTGCTGCACGGCGATCGCGTGTTCGTCGCGTGGGATGAACTGATCGACGGACGCCGCGTCGCGGCCTTGCGTGAAGCCAGGCGCACGGGCGACGGGACGCTGCGGATTGGTGACGTCGCCACGATCGCACCGGCGGGCGCCGCCAGCCATCCGGTCGTGGCGGCCACGCGCGACGGGATCGCGGCGGTCTGGACGACCGGCGGCGAGAACGCGCACGTCGAGGCGCGGCGCATCGCGCTGCCGGCTGCGACGGCGGCCGGGCCTGCGCAGTCGGCCCTGCCGCACGACGTGAGGCGTTAGCGGCGACGCCGAGGCGCGCAGCCGGGATGCGCGCCGGCCGTCGTCGTCACGACGCGGTCGGCTCCTGCCAGCTGTAGACCGCAACGACGACGGTCACGTTGTCGCGGCCGCCTTCACCGAGCGCCTTGGCGAGGAGCGCGCGGCAGGCCTGTTCGGCGTCGGGCGCCGCCGTCAGCAGCGTCCGGATCGTCTCGTCGTCGACGAGATCGCTCAGGCCGTCGCTGCACAGCAGCACCCGGTCGCCGTTGGCCAGCGGGATGTGGTCGACGTCGACGTACACGGTGTCGTTGACACCGCCGACCGCATTGACCAGGACGTGGCGCGACGATGAACGCTCGGCATCTTCGGGCGACATCCGGCCGCTGTCGACGAGCAGCTGGACGTAGGTGTGATCGCGCGTCAGGCGCCTGAGGTCGGCGCCGCGCAGCAGGTAGGCGCGCGAGTCGCCGACGTGCGCAATCTGGAGGACGCGCCCGAGGTTGCGGGCGGTCGTGACCGTCGTGCCCATCCCCTGCTGATCCGGATCGCGCCGCGCTTCGGCCAGCAGCGCCTGGTGCGCCTTCCGGATCCGCTGTTCCGACCGTTCCGCGGCCGCCGAGGAGGTCTGCGTGTCGAGCCGCACGATCCAGTCGGGCAGCGCGAGTGCGAGGCGCACGAGTTCGCGGATGGTGAGGCGGCTCGCGACCTCGCCCGCCGCGTGCCCGCCCATGCCGTCGGCGACGACCAGCGCGTAGCCGGCCTCGTCCGTGCGGGCAGGCACCTCACCGGCCGGCAGGCTCGTGCCGACCGCCTCGAAGTAGCGGCCGATGCGCGCGATGAGGAAGTGGTCCTCGTTGCTGGCCCTGACATGACCGACGTCCGAGATGCCGAATGCGTCCACCTGCACCGGCGTGTCGAAGCCCAAGTCGTCGACGTCGGTCGTCGTCACCGCACCGCGCCGGGGGTCAGGAGCGATCACTTGGAACCTCACACCCCCACGGTGGGCGTCAGGTCCGGCCGGATTCAGGGCAATGCCTGAGTCGTCGCGTCCTGGGCTCCTCGTCTCGGGCACCGGGGTGCCCCGCATCATACTCGCCTCGCCGCGGCGGCGCGCTGGCGTGTCGGTCAGCCGCGCGAACGCCTGTCCGGCCCGGCTCAGTCGACGACGTACGAGAAGACCTTGAACCGCCCGGCCTGCTCGATCATCGAGCCGAACAGCCGCTCGGTGGATTGCTGACCGTCCGGCCGCCGCAGATCGATCACGGTCTCGCGATGGATGCGGTACGTGCCGTGATCCTCGACCGGTCCGTCGAACCTGACCTGCACCACGCGTGCACCGCGCGCACTCCAGGCGGCCTGCCGGGCCCGCGCGTGATAGCGGCTCTTCGTCGAAAGGTCCTGCCACACGTATTGCCAGGTCAGGTTCCGCTCGGGCCGGGCCGCCGGCAATTGCGGCCACACGAGGACGCGGAACTCCTCCTCGTCGACCGCGAGCGCGGTCAATGCGTCGATGTTCTTGTCGTCGAGGGCTGCGATGACGGCCTCGGCAACGGCCCGAGGCGTCTCGCGGGTGTTCTGCAGGGTGGGGACCCGCGCGCACGCGGCCAGCGAGAAGGCGGCCGCCAGGGCACAGGCACATCCCGCGAGCCAGGCGCCTGGCCGGACTCGCGGGAGGCAATACGCGCGAAGCCGCATCAGTTCTGAGGATACGCGGTCCAGCCCGCCGTCCAGTCGTCGTCGGGGCCAACCGCGCCGATGAACGTCACGGCCTGGAAGAAGCCGTCGTTTGGCGGTTGAATCGGCGCCAGCTGGCCACCCGCCAGCGTCGCGACGCCAGTGGGCCGGAAGTCGGGCGCGGCGTGGTTCAGGCAGTTCGGCGAGAGCCCGCCGTCGACACCGAGGCGGACGTTCGGAAAGCGGCCGCTCGCGATGAACGGCGCGGCACTCGAGTGCGCAGGCGTCGTCATGCCCCAGATCACACCGGCGCCGATCTGGGTCGTGCCGTTGTTCACCTGGGTGAGCGTCGACGAGCCATCGATCTGCAGGCCCGTGGTCTTCACGCCGGTGACCAGGAAGTTGCGGAACGTCACGGCGGTTCCGCGTCGGAACAGCACCGCCCGCACCGACTCGGCACCCTCGACCCGGTCGGGATCGCCGCAGATGGTCATGTTGTAGATCTGCGGGTTGGCGCGCGGCAGCAGCTCGTTGTTGAACTCGTTGTTGTCGGCCTCGATGGCGTTGTCGGCATCGTCGCCGCGCTGGTGCACGGCGTAGAACTGCACGCGGCCAATCCAGCCGAACGTCCAGTCCATGCTGTCGTCGCCGGTGTTGGAGGCGACGGCGTACTTCAGGTCGGCCGTGCCGCCGAACCATTCGAACGCATCGTCCCGGTTCATGTGCACCTGGATGTACTCGAAGGTGCTGCCGCGCCCCACGCCCTGGAACGCGATGCCGTTCAGTTCGTTGTCGGGGCTGAACTCGGTGCCGGCGAACTCGACCCGCACGTAGCGCATGATGCCGCTGTTGTCGTTCGGATCGTCGCCGCCGTAGATGCCGGTGTCCGCTTCGCCGACGCCTTCGCCGCCGGGGATGTTCACCGGCGCCCGGCCGTTGATGATGATGCCGCCCCAGTCGCCGCGGGCGCGCTGGCCCGCCGGCTGGTCGCTCGTGAAGACGATGGGCTGCTGGCGCGTACCGATGGCGTTGATGCGGCCGCCACGGTCGACGATCAGCGTGCCCACGCTGCCCGACTCGCCGTAGATGCGCGTGCCTGCCTGGATGTCGAGCGTGGCGCCCTCGCGGACGAACACCGCGCCTCGCAGCACGTAGTAGTTGGCGTTGCTCCAGGACTCGGCGCCGGTGATCGATCCGGTGACCACGACGACGGGACGGTCGATGCCGGGCACAGTGACGGGCGGGGCCTGGTCGGTCTGCACCAGGGCCACGTGCGTGGTCGCCAGGAGGCACACAAGGCCGGCGGCGGACGCGTGACGGATGAAGCGCTGCGTGAGTGATGTCATGGCGATGGCTAGAAGACGCTGATCCCGGCCGAGAACGTGATCATGCGGCCCAGCTTGAACACGCGCTGATCTTCGGTTCCTTGCGTGAAGAGGTACTGGGCGTCGGTCAGGTTCTCGAGGTTCAGGCGGAAGTTGACGCGGCCGACGCGCTGCGCGAACACGAGGTCGAGCAGCCCGCGTCCCTGTTCGACGACGTCGGGAGCGGCATTGGAGCCCACGTCCGAGATGCGGTCGCCGAAGAAGTTGTAGAGCACGCGGCTCGTGAAGCCCCGCCACGTGTACTCCCCCGTCACGTTGAACAGGTTCCTGGACTGTCCGGCCAACGGCCGTTCGAGCGACGTCTGGACGGTGCGCTGGGCGGGATTGAGCGTGATGGTCGAATCGACGAACGTGTAGTTGGCGCTCAGGAAGATCTGGTCGGTGACCTGCCGGCCGGCCTCGAGTTCGACGCCGACGTTGCGGGCCCGATCGGCGTTCTGGAACGTGACGATGGGCTGGGCGCCGGCGACGACCACCCGCTCGATCGGATCGTTGAACGACTTGAAGAAGACGCTCGCGGCCAGCACGCCGCGGCCGCCGCTGAACCGCTCCCAGCGCGCATCGACGTTCTGGATCAGGGCGCGATTGAGGTCGGGGTTGCCACGGATCGCACGGTTGCCGACGACGTCGGTGAACTCGAAGGCCGCCAGTTCGCGGAACTCCGGACGGTTGACCGTCGTGCTGTAGCTGACGCGGAGGTTCATGTCCGGCTTCAGCGCGTACACCAGGTTCACGCCGGGGAAGATGTCGGTGTTCCTGTTCTCGGCGGTGATGGTCGAGACGAACAACCCGAACGGATCGAACGTGTTCACTTCCTGGTCGAAGCGCTCGACGCGGGCGCCGGCAATCAGCCGCAGGCGCGACGACAGCGTGAAGTCGCCCATCGCGTAGACGGAGGCCGTGGTCTGGGCGCCGTCGTAGGCGTCGACCGGCCGGGTCTCTTCGTTGAACCGGAAGAACGAGCCGATGTTGCCCGACGCAAACAGCGCCTCGGGGGTCTGCGACAGATCGATGGGCAGGACGTTGCCCGAGCCGGCGGTGATCGGAATGAAGCGGAAGCGGCGCGACGCGAAGTCGCGCGTGCGGTCGATGAAGCTGACGCCGACCTTCAACTGCGTCGGCTTGCCGCCGGCCGACATCAGCGTGGTCCAGCTCGCCGCGACGTCCGTCGACTCGTCTTCCAGGTCGTTGAACATCCGGAAGCCGCTCTGCGACTCGTCGGCCAGCAGGAACGCGCCGGTGCCGTTGATGTTCTGCTGGTACAGCGTCTCGCGCATGTCGGGCTCGTCGCGCGTCGCGCGGCTGTACGTACCGCGCCACTCCAGGCGGCTGTTCGACAGGTTCTGGAAGAAGTGGTCGCCGCTGATGCCGTTGGACAGCAGGTTCTCCTCGATGAACTGCAGCCGGTAGTTGCGGTAGATGAACGTGTTCTCGGTGTTGGGGCCCTCGAACACGCGGCCTTCGTCGCGCCCGCTGTGGGTGTAGAAGTTCTCGACGGAGATGCGGTTGTTGCCGTTGAACTGGTAGGCCAGGTTCCCGACCAGGCCCAGCTGCGCGCGCTGCGTGCCGTAGTCCAGGCGGTAGTCGCTGACCGCTTCGAGCCCCTCCTCCGCCACGCGGAAGAAGCGCCGCTGTTCCGAGACGAAGCTCTCGCGGTACTGCTGCGAGGCGCTGGCGACCACGCCGAGCTTGCCGAAGCGCTGGCCGAGGACGGCGCCCCAGTTCTGCCCCGGTGCACCGTCGGCGTTGGCGGGACGCCAGCGGTCCTCGAGCGCGCGCCCGAAGGCCGTGATCTGATCGCGCGAGTAGCCCACGTCTGGCGTCAGCACGCCCTGCCGCACGATCTTGCCGTCCGGGAAGTTCGCCGGCAGCGCACGGGAGCCGTTGTCGAAGCCGAGCCAGTCGCGGTTGCCGAGCGGACTCAGCGGAATGCTCTTGCCGGTGGCGTTCTCGGACCACTGCAGGCCGTACGAGAAGTCCAGCACGGGACGGCTCGGGAACTTGAGCGGCATCACCTGCACCAGGCCGCCGGCGAACTCCGCCGACTTGTCCGGCAGGTAGGACTTGGCAATCTGCACGCTGTCGATCAACCCGGTCGGGAAGAGATCGAGCGGCACGACCTTCTTGTCCGGTTCGGTGGTCGGGATGACGGCGCCGTTGAGCGTCGTGTTGCTGTAGCGCTCGCCCAGGCCGCGCACGAAGACGTACTGGTTGTCGACGACCGACAGACCGGTGATGCGCTGCATGGCCGACGCCGCGTCGGAGTCGCCATTGGCGCGCATGTCGTCCGAGCCCATGTTGTCGGTGATCGTCTGCGCGTTCTTCCGCACGATCATCTGGGCTTCCGCCGACGAGGACACCGCGTCGGTCGACTGGCCGGTGACCGTGACCTGCTCGCTGAACCCGGTCATCGACAAGGTCACATCGACAGTCGGCTGCGACGCCGGCGCCACCTCGACGGTCACCGTCCGCTCGGTGTAGCCGTCCAGCACGATACGCAGTGCATGCGTACCCGGCGCCAGTTCGAGGATGTAACGGCCGTCGACGTCCGTGTAGACGACGGTGCTGGTCCCGACCACTTCGACGGGAACGCCCGGCAACGCGATCGCGTTCTGCCGATCGCGGACCGTGCCGACGACTCGCACCGGTGCAGCATCGACGACGGTCGTGGCGGTGGAGCCCTGGGGACCTTGGGCGTGCAGGGATGGCGCCGCGGCCAGGACGGCCGTCAGCACGAACATCGGAGGCGCGATTCGACCGAATCGCGTACCGCTGGCAACACTCATTCTCACCTCTCAGGCTCACCGCAGGTGCGGGGGCCACCCGTGAGGTTATGCAGGCGGTGTAACGAGAGTGCGACTGGTCCTGATCGCGTCGATTAAATCTGGCCGTGCCGGCGAGTGACGCAGGTGTGACCGACGAGCGATGCGACGTTCACGCGACGTTCGTGTAACGGCGGGTTCACCAACGAGTGTCAGACGATGTGGAGGGCGATCAGCAGCCCGGGCAGGGTGAGGATCACGTCGACCACGAGCGGCCCGACGGCGTCGCGCGCCAGCAGGTTCGGACGCAGGGCGACCCAGGCGAGGCCGAGGCCGCCCACCACGAGACCGATGCGCCATTCGGCCAGCGCGATCGACGCCCCACTCGCGGCGAGCACCATCGCCGACGCGATCGTCCCGCGGTCGCCCATGAGCACCGGAAGGCTCGAGACAGACGCCTCGCGATCGGCGCGCGCGTCCTTCAGATCGCACAGCAGACACCCGCTCGCGATGAGGAGCGTGAGCGGCGCCGCCACCGGCTGGGTCCAGGCGCGCCAGCCAATCCAGGAGCCGTCGGGAAATGGCAGCGCGATGACGCTCCAGGTCCATGCCGCCGAGACCATGACGGTCTTCAGCAGCGGGAACGCCTTGAGCCGCGGGTAGGCCAGCACGAGCAGCCCGAGCACCGGCACCAGGAGCGCGGTACGAATCGGCATGAGGGCCAGCAGCACCGCCGCCGACGTCACGCCGATCGTGGCGGCAATCTGCAGCGGCACGCGAAGCCACACACGCGACGGGACATCCGGCGTGTCGAGCAGCCGGTCGACACTGTAGGCGGACAGGATCCCGCTGAGGAGCAGCGCGAGCCCGACGCGATCCAGGGGCGTGGCACTGGTCCGGTGCACGACCACGACCAGCGATCCGCCCATGACCACCGGCCACAGGTAGTGCAGCAGCCTCACGTGGGCCCGGGGGTCAGGAGGCGGAGGCATCCCGCGGCCGCCGCCCGCCGAACGGGAAAGCGAGGCGCGTGCCGAACACACGTTCGCGCCGCTGCTCGGCATCGAGATTGCGGGCCCGCGCCGTCAGCAGTTCGACCAGCCCGATCATGCCGACGATGCGCCGCTGGCGATCGACGACCGGCAGTTCCGTGAGTTTGGTCTCCGCCATGCGGTGGACGACCATTCTCAGCGATTCGTCCGGAAAGGCCACCGTGGCCTCGGTCTTGACGATCGATGCGAGCGGTTGGTCCGATGGCGTCTCGTTCAGGTCCGCGAGCGATTGCAGATCGCGGCCGGTGACGACGCCCACCAGCGTCTCTGCCTCGTCGATGACGGGATAGAGGCGCTGCCGGCGCCTGTCGGAGTCGCCCAGCGCGTCGCGCACGAGGTGATACGGGGCACTGGCGGGAATCGCCACGACACTCGTCCGCATCACCTCGCGGACGAACAGGATCTCCAGCGGATCGATCGAGTATTCACGGCTGACGTGAAAGCCGCGCCTGGCGATCTTCTCGGTGAGGATCGACCGCTTCAGGACCAGCACCGTGAAGCCGTGCGCGATGGTCGCGGCCACCAGGAGGGGCAGCAGCATGTTGACGTCGTGGGTGAGTTCGACGGCAAAGACCACCGCGGTGAACGGCGATCGCATCGTGCCGCCGAGCACCGCCCCCATGCTGACCAGCGGCCAGAATCCGGGGCCCGCGGCCGGCAGGAACCACGCCTCGACGCCGCCGAGCGCGCCGCCGATCATCAGCAGCGGGGCGAGCACGCCGCCCGACGTGCCCGAGCCGAGCGACACCGCCCAGATGGTGGACTTGACCAGGAGAATGCCCAGGATCAGCCCGTTCCCGACATCGTTGCTCTGGAGCAGCTGGCCGATGACGTCGTAGCCGACGCCGAGCGCCGGCGGGAAGATCCACCCGCCGATGCCGATGACGAGCCCGCCGATGGCCGGCCACCACATCCAGTGAAGCGGCACGCGCTCGAAGGCGTCTTCAGCCGCGTAGACGGCCTGCGTCAGGAGGACCGACAGCCCGCCGGCCAGGAGTCCGGCGACGACGCAGCCCATCATCCCGGCCGGCCCGATGAATGCCGGATGCTCGGCCACCGGGAAGAGCGGACCGACCCCGAGGATGTAGCGCCGCATGACCGCCGCCGTCACGCTGGCCAGGGCGACGGGAATGACGCTGCGCGGCTTCCACTCGAACAGCAGCAGTTCGACCGCGAGCAGCACCGACGCCATCGGCGCCGCGAACGTCGCCGACATGCCGGCCGCCGCGCCGGCGACCAGCAGCGTCTTCCGTTCGGCGCTCGTCAGGTGCAGGAACTGGGCGATGAGCGAACCGATGGCGCCGCCGGTCATGATGATCGGCCCTTCGGCGCCGAACGGTCCGCCCGAGCCGATCGAGATCGCCGACGACAGCGGCTTGAGCAGCGCCACCTTCGGCTCGACCCGGCTGCCGTTGATGAGGATCGCCTCGATGGCTTCGGGAATGCCGTGGCCGCGGATCCGGTCCGACCCGTAGCGCGCCATCAGGCCGATGATCAGTGCGCCGACGACTGGAATCAGGATGACCCAGGGCCCGGTGCTCGACGCATCCGGGGTCACGAGGTCGGTGCTGACCCGCTGGAAGAAGAACAGGTTCGTGAACAGGCCGATCAGCGCGAGCAGTGCCTTGGCGACCAGGGCGCTGACGATGCCGACCACGACCGCGAACAGGGCAATCAGCAGGAGCCGCGGTTCGGCGGTGAAATCCCGCAGTTCACCGGCGATGTCACGAGAGGCAGAAGACGACGATCGAACAGAACGTATGGGATTCAATATGAATTACGATAGCAGAATGGCGGACCGCGGCGCCAATCGCCCCGCCGGCCGGGGCAGCACGCGAAGGCGTCGGCACCGACGCGACAGGACACGAGCATGAGCCCTCCACCTCGACGCCCGCGGAGCAGCACCGCGCCGGGCACCGACGCCACCCCGCCCGAGGTCCGGGCGACGCTCGACGCGTTCCGCCACATCGTCCAGGCGCTGCGGCACGGCGCCACCGGCCGGCGCCCGGCCGTCAGCGGCGCGCAGCTCTTCGCGCTCCAGCAGATCGCCGCGCATCCCGACGCGTCGATCAACGAGATCGCGGCGCGGACCTTCACGCATCAGAGTTCGGTGTCGGTCGTGGTCCAGCGGCTGGTCGACGCCCGGCTGGTGGTCAAGGTGCCGGCGCAGGACGACCGGCGCCGGATCCGGCTGGCCGTCACGGCCAAGGGGCAGCGCGCGCTGGCGCGTGCGCCAGGGTCCGTCCAGGAGGACCTGGTGTCGGCCATCGCCAGCCTGCCTGCCGCCGACCGGCGCGCGCTGGCGCGGCTGATGACGACCCTCGCGCACGCGGTGACGCCAGGCGGGAGGCCCAAGCACCCGCCGATGTTCTTCGAGGAGCGCAAGCCGTGACCGGGTGGCCGGCCGGGATCGGCGGCGCCGATGCAGCCGTGCCGGCGGCGGGCGCACCGGGCTGCCGGCGCGCAGGTTGGTGACGTCTCCGGCGATGTGTTAGCGTCGCCGTACCGTACAGCAGCCGTTCGAGACGTCGGCCGCAGGACCGAGGAGTGACGGCACCAAGGGTTCGGCGGCCTGTAACGAAACGGTCCCGCCGCAGCAAGTACCCACGTGACGCCGTTCGACGAGCCGATCGCTGCGGACACCCTCCGGGCACAGCTCCAGACGATCTACCGCGATCGGGGGCAGGATCTCTACGCATTCGCCTACCGCCTCACCGGGTCGGAGCGCGCCGCAGAGGACGTGGTGCACGACACCTTCCTGCGCGTCCTGGACGGACGCTGCCGCCTGAACGTCGCACGGGGCGACCTCGTCCTGCTCCTGTTCGGTGTGGTGCGCAACGTGGCGCGCGAGCAGCGGCGACAGGCGGCACGAGACGGGGCCAGCGAGCTTCCCGTGCAGGCCGGCTCCTCCAGCCAGCCAGAGCACGTCCTCGCGGTCCGATCGGCGCTTGATGCGCTGTCGCCAACCGATCGTGAAGTGATCGTCCTGTCGGCCTATCACGGCTGCTCGCCGCGCGAAATTGCCACGGCACTCGGCAGCTCCAGTCTCGTCATTCGCGTGCGCCTGCACCGGGCGAGATTGCGGCTGAGGCGCCTGCTCGAGGGATGCGTGCGCCGCACAACGATCGAGGCTCGTCTCGGAGTCCGACCATGACCGACGACCTGAACGAGCGGCTGGCGGCGTGGGTCGCACCGCCGCTCCCGGATGCCACACGCCTTCGCCTCGACACGCTTCTCACCGACCCGCGTGTGCCGGGCCCACGTCCCGCGAGGCCGACGCAGCGGCGGCTGTTACTCCCTTTGGCCTACGCCACGGCCGTCGGGCTGTTGTTGCTGGCCGTGGGTCAACGGCCGGCGCCGCTTCCTGCGTTGACGCGCCACGACCTCGAGCCGAGCGCGCCGCTGGTCCCGACTCCGGGCCTCTCCGAGTGGACGCAGCGATCGGCCACTGCCGTGAGCGCCGTCGACCTGCAGGGATTCCAGCCGATCGACAACCCGCGCATCCACGTGAACAGGAGCACGCCATGAACCTCTGCTGCCGAATCGGTGCGATCGTGTTGACCTGGACGATGTCCGCGCCCGCCATGGGCCAGACTGCCGGGGCAGCGGTCGCGCGGATCACGGTCGTGGATGGCATCGAGCTGGAGCTGTCGATGACCGGCGTGAAGCCGACCTTCCGCCATCTGGAGCCGCGGGTGCAGGTGCAGGACGGCGAAGTCCATCGAATGATCGTGGACGACGAGGGCTATGCGCGGTTCGCGTACGCGCTGCGACTCGAGGCGCGGCAAGGTGGCGTCGAGTTGCTGTTCCGGCCGGTCCGGCTCCATGAAGCGATGCGGGCCTTCGCGCCACGCCAGCGCACGTACGTCTCTCCGTTCCGGCTCGATGGCGGCCTGGCGACGTTCGGCGACGTGCAGGAGTCCGGGCCGATCCTCCCCGGCGACAGCGTCACCCTGGACCTGTTCGAGCAGCGCGACACAGGTCATCGGATCGGCGATGTCGTCAGGCTGGCTTCGCTGTCCGCGGCTGGCGTCGCACGATTGGCCGCGTTGCAGGCGCGCCGCAAGGACAGCCGCCCCGAGCTGACCGTCGCAGGCCTGACCGTTCTTCGCGCCGGACGCGTCCTCCACCGTGACCAGCCAGGCACGTTTGCCAGCGCCCACGCCGTCGGCCTCGGGCTGGGCTCGGAGATCGGTACCGTCTTCTTCAGCGCTGAGGCACCCCAGACCGAGGTGCCCTACGGTGTCGCGACGATCGACGGGCGCGTGCTCCGCTTCACGCTCGACGATGTCGAGTACGAGTGTGTGGGCACCGAACCTGTGGGGCCGCCGGGCCTGTCATCGGTCTGGATGTATGTGCGGCGCGAGCCCCTGCCCTATGTGAAGGGGTTCTTCGTGGCGGGCGGCGACAGCGTCGACGTCCTGATGAACGTAGGGCGCCGACAGTGACTCCGACTGGGCTCCTGGAGTCGGCACCACTGCCGACTCTGCAGCCGTCCTGTCGCACCCCTACACGACGCCGTTCCGACCTCGTCCCAACAAACAGTACGTATCGATTCGCGTGATCGCGGGGCCAACCGCGGGACCGCGCTGCCAGGGACCAATCCGACGCTGGCGCCAGCGCGAAGCCTGCTTTCGCCTGATTTTGATTGGTACGCCCGGTAGGATTCGACCACGAGGCGAGCCGCAGGGCGGAGCCGAGTGACCGAGGGCGACCGCGGCGGTACCACATCACCATTGGCGATGTGGTACGCCCGGTAGGATTCGAACCTACGACCTTTGGCTCCGGAGGCCAACGCTCTATCCAGCTGAGCTACGGGCGCGAATGAGGCCGCGACGACTGCCGCTCCGGAGGGCCCGGAGCATGACGACCGCCCGTCAGTGTACCACCCGGCGAGGTCGCGACGCCGGCATCCCGGGCCACCAGCGCCCCCTGGCCGCGCCCGACCGGCTCACCGGAGCACGCCGCGCTGACGCAGCCGCCGCGCGTACCACCAGACGCCCACGGGCAGCGGCAGCATCACGAACGACCCCACCAGCGTGAACGTGTCCACGCCCCCACCCCGCCAGACGCCGATCGCAAGGCCGACCAGGCTGATCACGCTGACGACAAGCGCGGCACCGAGCAATGGCACGGCCGCGCGCCTGAGCAGGAACAGGCAGGCGACTCCGGCGATGTCGAGCAGACTGTTGATCCACATCAGCACCGTGTCGACCACGCCGAGGGCGGCCATCGACGCCCGATACTCCGGTGTCGGCCAGATGACGGCGCTGACGACCAGTGTGTACAGCAGGACGTAGACACCCGTAATCACCCACACGCCGACCGGACGACGCGCGGACGGCTCCGGAGTGGGGAACCACGTCTCGATGTGCATGACGGCCATTGTGCGGCAAGCCGGCCGACGGCGACAGCCGGCCTTGCAGTACATTGCACGGCCATGACCCGTCTGTTGGCCCTCGCCGCCGCTGCCGTCCTCGTGCTGCAGCCCGCCGGCATCGACCAGGCGCTGCATCGTCTCGTCCTCGCGCCGGGCCAGACGCGCGCCGACACGCAGGTATGGACGGCATCTCGCGTTCCGGCGCTGGACCTGCCGTCGTCGCGCGACGGCTACGACGCGTGGGCACGTGCGCTGCGTCGACGCATCCTCGACGATGTCGTGTACCGGGGTGCCGCCGGGGCGTGGCGCACGCAGCCGGTGCGCGTCGAACGCTTCGGCGACCTGCCCGGCGACGGCTACGTGGTGCGCAAGATCCGCTTCGAGGCGGTGCCAGGCCTGCACGTGCCGGCTCTCGTCTAC
Organism: uncultured bacterium; assembly: GCA_966211945.1. Classification (GTDB taxonomy): domain Bacteria; phylum Acidobacteriota; class Vicinamibacteria; order Vicinamibacterales; family Vicinamibacteraceae; genus Luteitalea. The sequence goes on along the minus strand of CBIHOS010000011.1, from coordinate 11,961 downwards.
GAACCCGTGCCTGCCCCGTCCCGGCCGACGCCGGTCGTCCTCAACTTCAACGGGCACGAGGGCACCGGGCTCGGCAACAGCTATCACCAGGCGCGCTGCATCACGCTGGCGAAGAAGGGGCTCTACGCGATCAACGTCGAGTGGATCGGCCAGACCCAGCTCGCCACCGAGGGCCTGCAGCACTACCGGATGAACCAGCTGGATCTGGTGGGCACGCCGGGGCTCGCGGTGTTCTACGAATCGCTGCGCAGGACCGTCGACATCGCGCTCACGTTACCAAACGCTGACGCAACGCGGATCGCCGCGACCGGACTCTCCGGCGGCGGCTGGCAGACGATCGTCCTGAGCGCCCTCGATACGCGGATCGCGCTGTCCAACCCGGTCGCCGGGTTCTCGAGCTACGTCACCCGATCGCAGTGGCCCGACAAGGATCTCGGCGACTCCGAGCAGACGCCCTCCGACCTCGCGTCGATGGCGGACTACACGCACCTGATGGCGCTCGTCGCGCCGCGGCCGCTGCTGCTCACCCACAACGCTCGCGACACCTGCTGCTATCGCGGCGACTACGCACTCGGTGCGCTGGCCCAGCAGGCAACCGCGGCCTTCACGCGGGCCGGCACGCCGGCGGCCTTCGCGTACCACCTCAATCACGACGCCGGCCACAACTACGAGCGCGACAACCGCGAGGCGTTCTACCGCTTCCTCCACGCGCATCTGCTCGGCGGCGCGCCCGGCTTCGATCCGACCGAGCCCGACGTGAGCGGCAGCATTCGCCCCGTCGCCGATCTGGCGGTGCCGATCCCGGCCGACAACGCCGACTTCCGATCGCTGGCCCGCCAGGTGCTCGCGAACCTCCCGACGCCGCCGGCGCCGCGCCGCGAGCGTCTGGCGGCGCTGGTGCGGGCACCCCGGTACGAGGTCCGCGCGGTGACGTCCGGCCGCGACGACACGGGATCGACGGCGTTCTGGCAGCTGCACATGGGGCCGTGGACCGTGCCCGCGACAGAACTCGCCCCGACCACCGCCAGGCGCACGACGCTGCTGCTCGCGGATGCGGGTCGCGCTGCCGCAGCCGGCGATGCACGGCGACTGCTGGACGCTGGGTCGCGCGTCGTGGCGGTCGATCCGTTCTATTTCGGTGAGTCGTCGCTCGGGCCGCGCGACTTCCTGTTCGGGCTGCTCGTCTCGGCCCTCGGCGAGCGGCCGCTCGGCATCCAGGCCGGGCAGGTTGCAGCCGCGGCCCGCTGGCTGCACGAGCGGGACGGCACACCCATCGACATCGACGCACGCGGGCCACGCACGAGCCTGATCGCGCTCGTCGCCGCCGCGCTCGAGCCCGGCGCGATTGGGCGCGTCAGGCTGCACGAGGACTGGCGGACGCTGCGAGAAGTGCTCGATCGCAACATCTCGGCGCAGCAGATGCCCGAGATGTTCGCGTTCGGTCTGCTCGCCGAGTTCGACGTGCCGCAGATCGAAGCGCTGGTCGCGCCGCGTCCTGTCGTCCGAGATTGAGACGCGCTCGGGGCCGTTGTCCGATGCCGTGCCGGCGGGCCGTACCCGCGGGTGGCGTGCTAACATCCGGCCCGCTGTTCACGCGCGCCTGTAGCTCAGCTGGATAGAGCGTCGGCCTTCGAAGCCGTAGGTCGGGGGTTCGAGTCCCTCCGGGCGCACCACCGCACGTTTGCACGTGCGATGCCCCCCATGTTCTCGACCATCGTCGCCGTCTGGCGGGCCGCTCGTGGAGCGGCTTCTACCAACGTCAGGCCTCATCCGGCGCCGCGTGGTTTGCGGCCCACGAGCGCCACCCACGCGTCGTCGAAGCGGTGCACGGTGACGTCGGCGAAACCGGCGCGCTTCCCGTAGGTCGTGAGTTCGTCCATGCTCGACAGCATCGGCAAATAGGACGGACGTTCGGCGGTCGGATACGACGCGGCATCCGAGAACATCGTCCAGCCGAGCGTCGAGGTGATGTCGATGTTGTCGCAGTAGAGGCGGCCGCCCGGGCGCAGCACGCGCCAGGCCTCGGCGATGTACCGGTAGCGGTCCCATTCGTACAGGTGCATGAAGACGACCGTGCAGTAGACGACGTCGACGCTGCCGTCGGCGATCCCGCGCAGGCCGACGTCGGGCAGTTCGACGAGACGGACGTTCGACAGGCCGTCGAGCCGCCGCGCCGTGTGCCGCAGCATGTTGGCGGCGATGTCGGTGCCGATCCACTCCTTCACGCGAGGAGCCAGCGCCGCTCCCACGCGGCCGACGCCGCACCCGATCTCGAGCACCACGTCGTCTGGACGCACGCCGACGAGACGTTCGAGGGTGGCAACGGTGTAGACCGCGGAGCGCCTGAACTCGTCCTCGTCGACCGTCGACGCGACATACATCTTCGCGTCGGTCTCACTCGTGGAGAGATGCTGCCACGTCTGCTTGTAGGCCGACCGCGGCATCGCGATCGACGCGGCTTCCAGGCGCCGCGTCCACAGCCAGTAGGCGGTCCTGATCGCCTTCTTGACGCCCTGTCGAATCCGGAAGCCCATGCGGCGGCATCATACGACGCCGCGACGGCCACGGCCGCGTGCTGCACGACACGCCGGCCGCGGCCGCGGGCCTGGCCTAGTAGTTGGTGCGCGGCGTGTTGGCCGCGCCCGATCCGTATGTGGTCGTCCCGCTCGGTGGCGTCGTCGCGGCACTGCCCGTCGTCATCCGCGCCCACGCATCCTTCACCGCGTCCTTGACACTCTCCCACGTGCTCTGGCCGCGGTGCTCGTAGGCGTTCCACTCGCGCGACAGGTCGGTCTCGACGTCGTCCCACGAACGGCCGCCATACCGGCCCGCGGCATCGTAACCGTAGCGATATCCACCCCGGAGGTCGTCATAGCTCCGGCCCGCGGCGTACGGTCGGCTGCGGTAGTTGGTGCGCCAGTAGGCGTCGTGTTCGTCCCAGAGATCAGCCATGGTTCGTTCTCCTGGCGCTCTCCGAGTGCAAGGATCGATCTCACGGCGCGGTCGCTCGACGCGGCGGGTGCGGCGCGGCGCGTTCTCGTGCGAGATCCGCCCGTGATCGTGTCGAAATGGCTGGCGGCGTGGATCCCGGACCCGCCCCGGCCGCGGCCGGGCGGTGTATGCGGCGCCGATGATCGTCGCAGGGCGCTTCGTTGCGGCAGGACGCCGCAACTCGTCCACCGATCTCGGCTGAGCGAAGTGGTCGGCGCGTCGCGCTACCGCAGGGAGGCCGTGCTCGTGACGATCGGCGCGCGCTTGTCCGGGTAGGCCGGTGGCTTCACCGCCGGCACCGGCGCCTCGCGGATGCGGTCCTGCAGCCACGCGATCGCTGCCTCGAGCTGCGCGTCCCTGCCCATGAACGTCGCGTGCGGCAGGTTCTCGACGACGATGTCGGGCTCGACGCCGCGGCCTTCGATCAGCCATTCGCCGTCGGCGCTGAAGACGCCCGTGTCAGGGACCGCCGCGGTGCCCTTGTCGAGCAGCGCGTTGCCGCCCGATCCCCAGATTTCGCCGCCCCAGGTGCGCGTCCCGATCACGACGCCGAGGCCGAGGCGGCGAACGCCCTCGGCGAACGCCTCGCCGTCCGACGCGGTCTCCTGGTCGACGAGCACGGCGACGTGGCCGCGATAGGCGTAGGGCATGTTGGGCGACGCGTCGCCGCTGCGCGGCTGCCAGAAGAACCACGCCTGGCGCAGCAGTCGGCTCAGCAGCCAGCTGTCGATGTTGCCGCCGGTGTTGCGGCGCAGGTCGATGATGAGGCCGGGGCGCGTGTGCACAGGGTAGAACGCGCGCTGCCACTCGGCCATGTCGGCCGCGGTCATCGCGCGCAGGTGCAGGTAGCCGATCTGCTCGGCGGCCGCCGCGTCCACCTGCTGCCGGCGCGCCACTTCCCACTGGCGATAGCGCAGGTCGGCCTCGCGCCGCATCGAGATCGGCCGGATGATCACGTCGCGCGCCACGCCGGTGTCGCCCGCCACCAGGCGAATCCGCACGTCCTTGTCGACCGCATCGCGCAGCAGCACGTGGAGGTCCGCCGCCGGCAGCACCGACACGCCGTCGACCGCGGTGATCACGTCGCCCTCGCGGGCGTCCACGTGCGGCGCCGACAACGGTCCGCGCTCGGCCGGCAGATCGGGATCGCCGAGCCACAGCCGCGTGATGCGGTAGCCGCCCTTCGCCTCGTCGCGCACCAGCGACGCGCCGAGCGCGCCGACAGCGACGTCCTCGGGCTTCCGCAGATCGCCACCGCGCACGAACATGTGCAGCGCCGACAGCTCGCCAACCATCTGCGCGATCACGTCGCTCAGTTCGGCCCGATCGGTGACCCGCGCGACCAGCGGCTCGTAGCGCCGACGCATGCCGTCCCAGTCGACGCCGTGCATCTTGCGGTCGTAGAACCCGTCGCGCTGCAACCGCCAGGCGTCGACGAAGATCTGCCGCCACTCGTCGTGGGGCTGGAGCGTCATCGCCCAGTCGTTCAGAGGCAGCCGCGTCTTCGGCAGGTCGACGGCCGAAGCGCCGTCGGAGGGGAACACGTAGTACTCGTCGCCCTTCTCGACCAGGAGCGTCGAGCGATCCTGCGACAGCTCGAAGCGGTCGACGCCGCCGGTCACCGTGTCGAGGACACGGCGGTCGTCGATCGGCATCATCCGCAGCGACTTGCGCGGCGATGGACCGGCGTCCCACGAGAGGAAGTAGAGGCGCTGCCCGTCGGTGTCGAGATGGCTGTAGTTGCCGGCCACGAGCGGCACGTCCTGCAGGCGCGTGACGATGCCGTCGAAGTCGATGCCGCCGGGCGCCGCATCGGTCGCGATGCGCGTGCTGTCCGGTCTGCCGTCGCGCGACAGGGCGGCGCGTTCCTCCTTGGTCGCGAAGCGCGATCGCAGGCCTTTGCGCAGCGGAATCTGGTACACGCGCGTCTGCCGGTCGAAGAACGGTTCGGGCTGCCGGGGGCCCCATGGCGAGGCCACGGCGCTCTCGAACATGCGGTCGGAGAGGAAGTACAGCCAGGCGCCGTCGGGACTCCACGTGGGGCTGTAGCTGTCGAACCTGTCGGTGGTCACGGGGCGGGTGCGCCCCTCGCCCACGCCGTACACCCAGATCCGGTGCACGCCGTTGGCGCCGGTCTGCACGTACGCGAGCCACTGGCCATCGGCCGACCAGCGCAGATCGCGGAAGCTGCCGTTGGTGCTCGTGGCGACGTCGCGGCCCGCGCCGCTCCGCAGGTCGTGTACCCAGAGCCGCTGATCGTGATCCTGGTGCGCGATCCATCGGCCGTCCGGCGACGGGATGCCCTCGCGCCGCGTCACGGTGGCGCCGGTCGTCACGGCCGCCGGCGTCGCGCCGCCTTCGGCCGGCAGCGTCCAGAACTCGAACTCGCCGGTGCGATCGGCGAGAGCCAGCAGCGTCCTGCCGTCTGGCAGGAAGCGCGCGTCCCGGTAACGCACGCCCGCCTCGCGAGCCGTGGTGGCGACCGGCCCGCGGCGCGCGCCGGTGACAAACACCTGGCCGCGTGCGGTCAGCACCACGCGATCGCCGCTCGGCGACAGGTGCGCCGACGACACCCACTCGACCGGCGACTTCAGCGTCCGCTCGCGCAGTTGCGTGAACTCCGACGAGATGCGCACCGGCACGAGCGCGTCCTCGCCGTTCGTCACGTCGAACACCCGCAGGTCGGCGCCCAGCTGGTAGACGATGCGTCCGAGGCGCAGCGAGGGCGACTGCACGTCGAACTCGATGTGGTGCGTCAGCTGCCGGAGGTCGCGGCCGTCGGGCGCCATCGACCACAGGTTCATCGTGCCGTCGCGGTCGCTCACGAAATAGACGCGGTCCTTCCACACCATCGGGGTGCGGCTGGTGCCCGGGTATCCGGCCGTGAGCGGCTCGGCTTCCGCTCCGCCGAGCGTGTAGCGCCAGATCGACTGCGCGCCGCCGCCCTGGTACCGCTTCGTGAAGCTGCCCTGGAACGGAAACCGCGTGAAGTAGACGGTGCGGCCGGCCGCCTCGATCGATCCATCGCTTGCCAGGGCGAGCGGCAACACGGTCACCGCGCGCGTGTCGGGATTGACGCGCGCCAGGTGCATGCCCGGCAGGTCGGCGTGGCGGCGCGTGGCGTAGAGGATGTCGCCGTCGGCCGTCCAGCCGGCGACGATCGCCGTATCGGCTTCGTAGGTCACCCGCGTCGGCGCGGAGCCGTCGATCTTCGAGACGTAGACTTCGGTCGGCCCTTCGAACGACGCCGAGTACGCGATCCGCGTGCCGTCCGGCGACACCGCCGCGTGCGACTCCTCGCCGGCATGCGTCGTCAGACGCGCGGCCTCGCCGCCACGGACGCCGACGCGCCAGAGGTCGCCTTCGGCGGTGAACACGAGGCCGTCGTCGCTGAGAGCGGGGAACCGGAAGTAGCCGGGCGCCGAACTGCGCAGCGGCTCCGCGACAGGCTCACGCGTCTGTGCCTGCGCGGGGACGCGCAGGGCAAAGAACACGATCAGGAGGAAGTGCCAGAAGTGCATGGCCCGTCGCGTCTGGCCATTGCACGTTTGGCACCGCCGTCAGGCCGGCGGCCACGCTGGCGGACACGTCGCCGGGCGCGCCGCGGACTGGAACGCCAGCCGCAGGAAAATGGCCGAGAAACTCTCGATTGTGAACGGGACCGCGAAGGATTCGACCGCCGAGACACGGGCGCCCGGTGGGGCGCGACGTGCCGCGAGTGCCGAGTGACCGACGCGGGTGACGGAAGCTTGACTCGACCGTAGGGCCGACGTCAAGGTCGGGGCAGCGCGAAGGCGACGATGGCGTCGGAGATCGTGCGCGAGAAGCGCCCGCCACCACCGGCGGCGATGACGACGAACTGTCGGCCGCTGCGTGGCCCGCGGTAGCTCACAGGCGTGCCGTGACCACTGGCGGGCAGGTCGGTCCGCCACACCTCGGCGCCGGTCTTCAGGTCGAAGGCCCGCAGGCGGCTGTCGCCGGCGCCGCCGATGAACACCAGTCCGCCGGCGGTGACGATGGGGCCTCCGAGGTTCGGTGCGCCGGTGCCGGTGATGCCCTGCGCTTCGAGCAGCGGGACGTTGCCGAGCGGCACCTGCCACGCGATCTCGCCGGTCCGCAGATCGATCGCGTTGAGCCGGCCCCAGGGCGGCTGCTGGCAGGGCAGCTGCTGGCTGTCCCAGAACCGGCCGTACTCGCCGCGTGAGCCGCCGCGGACGTATGGCAGCGGCTTGCCCTCGCCGGCTGGCACCATCTGGCCGATGGCGCCGACCTCGTTGGTGTTGACGATCAGCAGGCCGCTCGCGGGATCGAACGCACCGCCCGACCACGTGGCGCCGCCCATCGTGCCGGGAAACACCAGCGTCGGCTTCAGTCCTGGCGGCGTGTACAACCCGCCGCTCACCACATCGTCGAAGAACTTCAGGCACTCGGCGCGCGACTGCGGCGTCACCGTCGTGATGTCCTCGCGGGTCAGTGCACGGTGGCGCGCCAGCGGCGCCGGCTTGATCGGGAACGGCTGCGTCGGCCACGTCTCCTCGCCGGGCACCTCACTCCTGGGCACCTCGCGTTCCTCGACGCCGAAGATCGGCAGGCCGGTCACGCGGTCGAACACGAACACCAGCCCCATCTTCGTGAGCTGCACGACGACGGGCACGGTCCGGCCCTGGCGCTGCAGGTCGACGAGGATCGGCTGCGACGGCGGGTCGTAGTCCCAGATGTCGTGGTGCACGAGCTGCTGGTGCCAGCGGCGCTTGCCGGTCGCCGCGTCGAGCGCGACGAGCGAGTTGCCGAACAGGTTCCGGCCCTTGCGGTCGCCGCCGTAGAAGTCGTAGGAGGCCGAGCCGATCGGCAGGAAGACGAGCCCGCGCTCGTGGTCCACCGACATCGACGTCCAGACGTTGGCGCCGGTCCGGCGCTGCCAGGCGTCGCGCGGCCACGTCTCGTGTCCGTGCTCGCCGGGACGCGGCACCGTGTGGAAGCGCCAGACCTCGCGCCCGGTCGTGACGTCGAACGCGCGCACGTCGCCGGCCGGCCCGCGCGGCACGCCTTCGGGCACCATCGCGCCGGTGATGACGAGGTTCCTGTAGATGGACGGCGCCGACGTCACGCTGTACGGCTCGCCGTCGCGCACGTCGGCGCCGGGACGGAGATCGAGCGAGCCGATCCGGCCGAACTCGCGCCGCGGCCGCCCGGTGGACGCGTCGAGCGCAATCAGCCGGCCGTCGCAGGTGCCGGAGTAGATCGTCCGCCGCGACGCCTGCTCGTGACCGAGCGCCGGCCAGATCGCAACGCCGCGATGCGGCTGGTGGCAGCGCCTGGCGGCGCGCGCCTGCGGATCGAAGCGCCACTGCTCCTTGCCGGTCTCGGCGTCGAGCGCGATGACGATGCTCGACGGCGTCGTCACGTACACGGAGCCGCGCGACACGACCGGACGCGTCTGCAGTCCGGGCACGGCGCCGCGCGGCGTCGGTCCCTGCCCGCCGGCGAAGTCGCCGCTGTGGAACGTCCAGACTGGCGTCAGCCGCGCCACCGACTCGCGCGTGATCGCATCCAGCGGCACGTAGCGCGCGCTGTCGTGCACGGGCAGCGGCGCCTGCGAGGACACGGTAGCCGAGACGCCCGCGGCGACGACCGTCGCGGTCACCAGATGCCAGACGATGGGACGCACGTCGCGAAGTATAGCCACGTGGTAGGGCCGGCTTCTCCCAGCCGGGCCATGATCGGGTACCGGGTACCGGGTACCGGGTTCGTCTGTTCGTAGCCGCCGGACTCTTATGACGTCCCGAGGGTCGGCCTACAGCCTACAGCCTACGGCCTACAGCGTCAGGTAGGCTGCAGGCTACAGGCTATAGGCGGCTCGACCATCGTCATGGTCCGTGGTGACCGCAGGCCATGAAGCCCTTGTCCGGCGGTTCGTTCCCCGTTCGGCGTTCCCTCGTTCCCCGTTCGGCGTTCGGCGTTCCCTCGTTCCCCCGTTCGGCGTTCGGCGTTCGGCGTTCGGCGTTCGGCGTTTCTACGCTGCCGTCGCGGACGCGATCAGATCCGTCGAGCAGGCGGCCACACACGACGTGCAGAAGTGCGTGCCCGCGTCCGCCGTGAGGACGCCGAGCACGCGGTCGGGCTCCATGCCGGCGCGGTACGGGCGATCGGCGGCCAGCGCGTCCATCACATCGGCCACGGCGAGAATCCGCGCGGTCGGGGTCAGCGCTTCACCTGGAAGCCCTCGATGGTAGCCGCGTCCATCGACGCGTTCGTGATGGCTCGCGGCGTCGAGCGCGAGTTCCTCGAGGATGGGCACGCGGGCGAGCACGTCGAAGGTGTGCGCCGGGTGCTGGCGCACCACCTTCCACATGTCGTCATCCAGCTTGCCCGGATGGTCGAGGATGCTGTTGGGCACGGTCAGCTTGCCCAGGTCGTGGACCAGGCCGGCCCGGCGGATGCGTCGCAGCGCGTCGTCGTCCATGCCGAGGCGCTGACCGATCGAGACGGCGTAGGCGGCGACCCGCCGCGAGTGATCGAAGGTATACGGAGACTTGCCGTCGATGATCAGCGCGAAGGCCTCCGACACCAGGTCCAGGCGCGCGTCGTCGATGGCGACCTGCTGCTCGGGCATCTGCGGGAGGATGCGGCCGACCAGGTGCGGCGCGAACAGGTCCTCCCACAGCGAGGTGTCTTCGGCGAGCGCCTCGGCGGCACGCACCAGTGCCGGTTCGAACCAGGTGCCGCGGCGTTCGCGTGCCACGCCGATGGCGGCGGCCGGCCCGCCCAGGCCCCAGAAGATCTCCATCACCTGCGACAGGCCGAGGATGCGCGCGAGTTGCGGAATCTCCTCGCCGCGCAGGCCGCGCGGGTGCCCTCCGCCGTCCCAGTGCTCGTCCATGTCGTGGATCGCGTCGGCGACGGTCGCGTCGCAGCCGACGCGGCGGGCAATCTCGGCACCGCGCGCGCAGCGGATCTGGAACAGCTCGCGCGCGCCGAGTGGGCCCATCGCGGCGAGCGATGCGAGCTTGCGGAACCGCTGCACCGGTGAGCCGCCCCGCTCGGTCCAGGCGAGCGCGTAGCGCAGCTGCTCGCCGAACCTCCGCCAGTCGCGTTCCCAGACGGCGCGCTTGACGCCGTGCTCGGGGCCGCCGAACAGCTCGTACACGCGGAGCGCGTTGCTCGAGCAGCCGGCGTCCTTCAGCAACGCCGCGTGCACCACGTCTCGCCGCGCGGCATCGTCCAGGCCCAGCACGCGCGCGAGCGACTGGCCGATGCGGCAGGCCCGCTCGGCGTGGCCGCGCGGATGGCCCTCGGTCAGGTCGAGCGCGTGCGACAGACCCGCGAGGATGGCCGTGAGCGACGTGGCCGACCCGGAAACCGCTTTGGCGCGCATACGTACGGAGTCGGCAACGCACGACCCCGGCTTGAACTGCGCGGGAACGCGGCGTCATGCCGACGACGCGGGGAGCGCCGTTGGCACGCGCCTCGCACCAAAGGTCGCCCATGGGAATTCGACGCCAGATCACGCAATACGGCAGTGCACGGCTGGCTCGTCGGCTCGGCCGCGCGGTGCCGGTGCTCGGTGCCGTGATTGCCCTTGTCGCACTTCGCAGGGCCATCAGGCGCAAGGGGATGTTCGGGGGTGTGGCCGATACGGCACTGGACGCCACGCCAGGGGTTGGCGCGGTCAAGACCCTTTACGAAGTTGCGCGCGGTGACCTCATACCGGACAGGACCTCCCCCGGTGCGCCGGGGGCGACGCGGCTGGGGCGGTAGCTGTTCTCACGGACGCGCACCGCGATGGTGAGCGCGATGTGGCCGTCGGTCGGGCGCGCCCGCTTGCTGCCCGTCGAACGCTCCGAGGCCGGTACACACACCGACCTCGGAGAGCGACGTCGTCAAAGACCTGTCAGGGGCGGAAGACCGAGCTTCCCGGCGCGGTGCTGCCGGCGCCCTGCCGCGAGGGCTCGGTCTGCGACGGCGTGTAGGTGGCTTCGGCGGAGGCGGCGCGGAACACCTCGGAGGGCGAAGCGGCGCGATCTTCAGGCCACGTCGCATCGTCGGAGGCCATGCGCGACCAGCCGCTGGCGCGCACGCGCTCGGCTTGCGTCGCCAGCTGGCGCGCGCCGCGGCGGGCGCTGTCGGCGACGGTGCCGTAGGTCTCCGACAGGCGACGGCTTGCCTGGCGGGCGCCCTGGGCGAGGCCCTGGCGCATGTCGCGGCCCTGGCGCGGTGCGAACATCAAAGCCAGGCTGCCGCCAACGGCGGCGCCGGCGAGCATGCCGAGCAGGAACGTGTGGTCGCGGCTGCCGGCGTCGGACGGGATGTGCGTGCTCATGAGTGCATCACTCCTTACTCATCGTTGGTCGCGGTGGGAGGCCGGATGCAGCGGTCGGGTCGCCTCCGGGCCGGAGCGGCGGGAGCGATGCTGCACGCGGTTCCACGTGGCGAGCAGAGTGTCGAAACCGTCGAAGAGTCCTCCGGCGGCAGTGAGGACGTCGCGCCGGACGCGATTGCCGGCAGTGGTCAGGAACAGGAAGCCGGCCAGGCCGCCGATCGCCGCGCCGCCGAGCACGGCGAGCGAAGCCGGCAGGTCGAGGTCGGGGGCGTCGTGAGCGGTGAGCGGGGTGGTCGGATCAGCCATGGCGCTGACCCGGATGGGTGCAAGGCGACTGCCAGCGACTCAGGCCGCCATCTGCACGGCGAAATGGGCGGAAAGAGCCATGGTCCGTGCCCATCCGCGCGTCGAGTGGGCCGCGTTGCCGCGTCTCCCGCGCCGGTGCGCATCGCCATCAGATGTTCGATTGAGCGACACTCCCGCAAAACTGCCAGTCGACCGTAGCGCGGTGTGTCGGGCCAGCGATCCGTGGTATCTTTCGGGGTCGGCGTTGCGCTCCCCGCGCACGCAGTGTGGGCCGGTAGCTCAATTGGCAGAGCAGCAGACTCTTAATCTGCGGGTTGAAGGTTCGATTCCTTCCCGGCTCACCA
>CBIHOS010000010.1:0-54646 GCA_966211945.1 uncultured bacterium | reverse complement strand
CAGGGGGCCGCGGAGCCGGGGCCCGGCCCCGGGGGGGGGGGCCGCGGGCCACAGGGGGTCCCCCCCCCGCGCGGGCGCGCCGGCGCGCGCCTGCGGGTCGTGCTTCCAGTCGGGCTCGAAGCGCAGCGCGGCCGCGTGCGTCGACCGCCACGGCACCTGCCGGTCGTCCAGCGCGGCGAACAGCCGGGCGAACCAGGCGGGGTGCTCGTACAGGATCTCGATCACTCCGACTGCTCCTTCAACAGCGCCGCGGCGTCATCGTCGCCGTCCGCCCTCTCCACCGGGCCCTGGTATCGGGCATAGAGGTAGAACCCGGCGAAGATCACGACGATCAGCCCGAGCGACAGCCACTTGGGGATCTCGAAGTGCACGTAGCCGAGCTGGTGCAGGTACTCGACCAGCAGCTTGATGCCGACCCACGCGATGATCACGAAGGCGCCGTCGACCAGCGCCGGGAAGCGCTGCACCACCGCCAGCAACTGACCGATCAACAGCCGCATCGCGACGATGCCGAGCAGGCCTCCGGTGATGATCACCCACAGCTTGGGCGACATCGCCACTGCCACCAGGATGGAGTCGATCGCAAAAACGATGTCGGTCAGCTCGACCTTCACGACCGTCGTCCAGAACGCCCCGAGCCCGAGCCAGCTGGTGGCCGGCTTGATCGACTGTCGCGAGTCGTGACTGCCGCCCCGGAAGTGCTGGATCGGCAGCCACAGCAGATACAGGGCGCCCACCAGCTTCACCCACGCCAGCCCGATCATGTAGGCGGCGAAGAACGTCGCCAGGCCGCGGAAGGCGAAGGCGCCGACGATGCCGTAGCGCAACGCCTTGCGCTGCTGGTCGCGCGGCAGCGACAGCACCAGGATGGCCAGGACGAGCGCGTTGTCGGCACTGAGCAGGCCCTCGAGCAGGACGAGGAGCCCGATGGTCAGCAGATCAGAGGGGACGAAGTCCACGATGCCTCGGCGGCGCCCATGACGGACGGGATGTCCGGGACAGGCACAGACCTCCAGTATGCGTCATGGTCGGGCCTCCGCGCATGACGAGCGTGTCATCGGCGCCGGACTCGGCTCGACCTCGGGGTCGACCTTGCGCTCGACCGACGCATGACGTTGACACGGCACATGTCAATGCCTACACTCGGTATGTGTCAATGAGCAGCGACAGGCACCGCAGTGATCCGCCGCGCGTCGAGGAGGAGTTCCTGCTCATCAGCGTCGCGGCCCGGCATCTGGGCATGCACCCCCAGACCCTGCGCAAGTACGAACGGCTCGGCCTGGTGCGGCCCTCGCGCACGCTCGGCAGCATGCGCGTCTACTCGCGCGGCGAGATCGACCGCCTGCGGATCATCAAGCATCTCGTGGACGAGGCCGGCGTCAACCTGGCGGGCGTGCAGCGCCTGCTTGCCGTGGCCGACGTCCTCGCACGTATTCGTCCCCTGGCCAGCGGCACCGACGGGTCGCGCGCGTCGGTGCGTCGCCTGACCCAGGAACTGGACCGCCTGGGCGCGATGCTCGGTCTCTGAGGAGGAGGTCGCATGGAGTTCCGTGACTACTACGCGACGCTCGGCGTGGCGAAGACCGCCTCCGCGAAGGAGATCAAGCAGGCGTTCCGCAAGCTGGCGCGCAAGCATCATCCCGACGTCAACCCGGGCGACAGCGCCGCCGAGGCGAAGTTCAAGGAGGTCAACGAGGCCTACGAAGTCCTGGGCGATGCGGACAAGCGCCGGAAGTACGACGAACTCGGCGCCAACTGGAAGGCCTACGAACAGGCGCAGCGGTCCGGGGTGGACCCTCGCACGGCGGCCGGCTTCGGCGGCGGCTGGCCAGGCGGCCAGGCCGGGCCGGGCGCAGGCGGCTATCGCACGGTGTCGCCCGAGGAGTTCGAGGAACTCTTCGGCGGCGGGGCCGGCGGCGGCAGTCCGTTCTCTGACTTCTTCACGACATTCTTCACCGGCGGAGGACAGCCCGGCGCGGCCGGTGGTCGAGGCCGGGCGCGCACCCGCCAGGCGCCCGTCCAGGAACACGAGCTGCCGATCAGCCTCGAAGAAGCGTTCACCGGCACGACGCGCAAGGTGACGCTGACCAGTGCCGACGGGGAGCGGTCCCTCGAGGTGCGCTTCCCCGCCGGCATCCGCAATGGCCAGAAGGTGCGGGCGGCCTCGGGGGGCGGCGACGTGTTCTTCCGCGTCCGGCTCACGCCGCACGGCCGCTTCGAGCCGCGCGGTGATCACGACCTCGCCACCCGCGTGCCCGTGTCGATTCCGGCAGCGGTCATCGGCGGCGAGGTCGAAGTGCAGCCGCTGATCGGGACGCGCATCCGTGCCCGGGTGCCGGCCGGCACCCGGCACGGCGCCGTCCTCCGCCTGCGCGGGCACGGCATGCCGGTACTGGGCAAGGGCGGCGAGCGCGGCGACCTGCTCGTGACGCTCGAACTGCAGGTCCCGACCGACCTGTCGCCGGAGGAACGCGCGCACTACGAGGCGCTGGCCGCGCTGCGCAGCCAGCCGGTCTAGCAGGACCGTTGGTCCATCGACCCTTGACGCCGACTCGATATCGGCCGGAGGACACGCATGAATCTGAATCGTTTGACCGAGAAGGCCCAGGAAGCCGTCGTCGGGGCCCAGCAGCTGGCCACGCGGCTCAATCATCCCCAGATCGATCCGGAGCACCTGCTCGCCGCGCTGGTCACGCAGGACGGCGGCATCGTGCCCGCGGTGCTGCGCAAGATGCAGATCGATCCGGCGGCCATCGGCCGGACGCTCGAAGCCGACCTGCAGAAGCGTCCGAAGGCCTACGGCGGCAGTGAGCCGGGCATCGGACCGCGGCTGCGGACCGTCGTCGAGGCGGCCGAGAAGGAGGCCGCGCAGCTCAAGGACGAATACCTCAGCACGGAGCACTTCCTGCTGGCCATTGCCGGCGAAGGTGGACGCCTGCCCGCAGCGGGCGCCCTGCAGACGGCCGGGGCGACACGCGACCGCATCCTCGAGACGCTCGTCGCCGTGCGCGGCACCCAGCGGGTGACCGATCAGAGTCCCGAGTCGCGCTACGAGGCGCTCGAGAAGTACGGCCGCGACCTCACGCTCGCCGCGCGCAACGGCAAGCTGGATCCGGTCATCGGCCGAGACGACGAGATCCGGCGCGTGATCCAGGTGCTGTCACGCCGCACCAAGAACAACCCCGTCCTCATCGGCGAGCCCGGCGTCGGCAAGACCGCCATCGTCGAAGGTCTCGCGCAGCGCATCGTGCGTGGCGACGTGCCGGAGGGCCTGAAGGACAAGCGCATCGTGGCGCTCGACATGGGCTCCCTGGTGGCCGGCGCCAAGTATCGGGGCGAGTTCGAGGAACGGCTCAAGGCAGTGCTGCAGGAGATCGTCAACGCGCAGGGGCAGATCGTCCTGTTCATCGACGAACTGCACACGGTCGTCGGCGCCGGCGCCTCGGAAGGCTCGCTCGACGCCTCGAACATGCTCAAGCCGATGCTGGCGCGCGGCGAGCTCCACACCATCGGCGCGACGACGCTGGACGAGTACCGCAAACACATCGAGAAGGACGCGGCGCTCGAACGGCGGTTCCAGCCGGTGCTGGTCGGCGAGCCGAGCGTCGAGGACACGATCAGCATCCTCCGCGGGCTGCGCGAGAAGTACGAGCTGCATCACAGCGTGCGGCTGAAGGACGCGGCGCTGGTCGCGGCAGCGGTCCTCAGCCACCGCTACATCGCCGATCGCTTCCTGCCCGACAAGGCCATCGACCTGATCGACGAGGCGGCCTCGCGCCTCCGCATGGAGATCGACTCGATGCCGGCCGAACTCGACGAGGTGTCGCGGCGGATCATGCAGCTGGAGATCGAGCGTGAAGCGCTGCGCAAGGAGACCGATCCGTCGTCGCAGGAACGGCTGACCAGGCTCGAGAAGGAGCTGGCAGACCTCAAGGAACAGCGCACGCAGTTGCAGACGCACTGGGAGCAGGAGAAGGCGGCGATCCAGGCGGCCAGCACCGTCAAGAAGGAAATCGAGCAGGTGCGCCAGCAGATCGAGCAGGCGCAGCGCGACGGCGATTACGCGCGCGCCTCGGAGTTGCAGTACGGACGGCTGCCGGCGCTCGAGCAGCAGCGCACCGACGAGGAGACGCGGCTGCAGACGCTGCAACAGGCGCAGAAGATGCTGAAGGAGGAAGTCGACGAGGAGGACATCGCCGAGGTCGTCAGCAAGTGGACGCACATTCCGCTCAGCCGCCTGATGGAAGGCGAGGTCCAGAAGCTGGTGCACATGGAGGAGCGCCTCCACCACCGGGTCGTCGGCCAGGACGAGGCGATCCAGGCCGTGTCGAGCGCCATCCGCCGCGCCCGCGCCGGCCTGCAGGACCCGAACCGGCCGCTCGGCAGTTTCGTCTTTCTCGGCCCGACCGGCGTCGGCAAGACGGAACTGGCGCGCGCGCTGGCCGAGTTCATGTTCGACGACGAGCAGGCGATGGTGCGAATCGACATGTCCGAGTACCAGGAGAAGCACGCGGTCTCGCGGCTGATCGGCGCACCTCCGGGCTACGTCGGCTACGACGAGGCCGGGCAGCTCACCGAAGCCGTGCGCCGCCGGCCGTACGCCGTGGTCCTGTTCGACGAGGTCGAGAAGGCGCACCCCGAGGTGCTCAACGTGCTGCTGCAGGTGCTCGACGATGGTCGGCTCACCGATGGGCGCGGCCGGACCGTGGACTTCAAGAACACGGTGGTGATCATGACCTCGAACCTGGGCAGCCAGTTCCTCGCGGAACGGGCCCTGCGCGACGGGACGGTGGACGAAGGCACGCGTCGCGAGGTGATGGACGCGATGCGCCAGCACTTCCGCCCCGAGTTCATCAACCGGATCGACGAGGTGATCGTCTTCCACCCGCTCGGCCGCGAGCACATGACCCACATCATCGACCTGCAGATGGCGCGGCTGCTGGCCCGGCTGCAGGAGCGGAAGATCACGCTCACGCTGTCGGACGCGGCCCGGCAGGCGCTCGTCGAGGAAGGCTACGACCCGCTGTACGGCGCGCGCCCGCTGAAGCGGACCCTGCAGAAGCGGGTGCTCGACCCGCTCGCGATGGCCATGCTCCAGGGTGAGTTCCACGAGGGCGACGACGTGTCGCTCGACGTCATCGACGGCGCGCTGAGCTTCGAGAAGCGCCCGACGGTCGTACATTGAGCGTGTAGGCTCGCTGTTCCGACCCGGCCCCGTTCGATCGGCCGGGCTGGGACAGCGGGCCCACGTAATACGTAATGCTCAATGCGGAATGTCGAGATCTCAGGGTTTCGACATTGCGCATTCGACATTGCGCATTGCTGATCGGCCGGGCTGGGACAGCGGGCCGTGCCTGATTCGAGGCGGGATGCTCGATGCGAAGATGTCGCCATCGTCCCAGGGGTCGACACTGCGCCATGCTGCTGGCGTTGCTGCCGCTTGCCGCCTGCCTCACGGCGCAGGAGTCCTTCACGATGCAACGTGACGCGATGGTGCGCGAGCAGATCGAAGCGCGTGGGGTGCGCGATCCACGGGTGCTCGCCGCGCTGCGGCGTGTGCCGCGCGAGCGGTTCGTGCTGCCAGACGCGACCTCGCTGGCCTACCAGGACAGCCCGCTGACCATCGGCCACGGCCAGACCATCTCCCAGCCCTACATCGTCGCCGTCATGAGCGAGGCGGCGGCGATCGGGCCCGACGACGTCGTGCTGGAGATCGGCACCGGGTCGGCCTACCAGGCCGCGGTGCTCGGGGAACTGGCGCGCGCGGTCTACACGATCGAAATCATCCCCGAACTCGCGACGCGAGCCCAGACGACATTGCAGTCGCTCGGGTACACCAACGTGACGGTGCGACTCGGGGACGGCTACGCGGGCTGGCCGGAGCACGCCCCATTCGATGCCATCGTCGTCACCGCGGCGCCACCGGAAGTGCCGGCGGCGCTGAAGTCACAGCTGAAGGTGGGCGGCCGGCTGGTCGTGCCGGTAGGCGTCGGCGACCAGGACCTCCTGGTCGTCGAGCGCACTGCAGACGGCTTCACGGAGAAGCACCTGATGGGAGTCCGGTTCGTCCCCATGGTGCCGCGTCGGCCCGAGCAGTAGATGAGACCTCCCGACGAGCGTGCCGATGTCGTGTGTCTCACCGCCGGCGGCCGCGTTGGGACAACGGGCCCCACCGAACCAAGGCGCACTGTCGAATGCGGAAGTGCCGGGACCACCGAGCTTTCGACATTACGCCTCGAGCATCACGCATGCCTCGCATCACGCGCGTACGCGCGTCATGCCCGGTGCATCGCGTTGAGGAAGTCGGCGTTGCTGCCGGCCTTCGCCAGCTTGTCGATGAGGAGCTCCATCGCCTCGGTCGGCGACAGCGGGTTGATCACCTTGCGCAGCACCCAGATGCGATTGAGGTCCTCCTTCGGGATGAGGAGTTCCTCCTTGCGCGTGCCGCTCTTGGTGATGTCGATGGCGGGGAACACACGGCGATCCGCGAGCTTGCGATCGAGGTGGATCTCCATGTTGCCGGTGCCCTTGAACTCCTCGAAGATGACTTCGTCCATGCGCGAGCCGGTGTCGACGAGCGCGGTCGCGATGATGGTCAGCGATCCGCCCTCCTCGATGTTGCGGGCCGCGCCGAAGAAGCGCTTCGGCTTCTGCAGGGCGTTGGAGTCGACGCCGCCCGACAGCACCTTGCCCGACGGCGGGACGACACTGTTGTAGGCGCGCGCGAGCCGCGTGATCGAGTCGAGCAGGATGAGCACGTCCTTCTTGTGCTCGACCAGGCGCTTGGCCTTCTCGATCACCATCTCGGCGACCTGCACGTGGCGCTGGGCCGGCTCGTCGAAGGTCGACGAGATGACCTCGCCGCGCACCGAGCGCTGCATGTCGGTGACTTCCTCGGGCCGCTCGTCGATGAGCAGCACGATCAGGTACACCTCGGGGTGGTTCTGGACGACCGACTGCGCGATGTTCTGCAGCAGCATGGTCTTGCCGGTGCGCGGCGGCGCGACGATCAGGCCGCGCTGTCCCTTGCCGATCGGCGTCATCAGGTCGAGGACGCGAGCCGACAGGTTGTCCTTACCGGTCTCGAGCGAGAAGCGCGCCTGCGGGTAGAGCGGCGTCAGGTTCTCGAAGAAGATCTTGTTGCGGGCGAACTCGGGCGTCTCGAAGTTGACCGCCTCGACCTTGATCAGCGCGAAGTAGCGTTCGCCGTCCTTGGGCGGACGAATCTGGCCGCTCACGGTGTCGCCGGTCTGCAGGTCGAACTTGCGGATCTGCGACGGCGAGACGTAGATGTCGTCGGGGCCGGCGAGGTAGTTGTAGTCCGGCGCGCGCAGGAAGCCGAAGCCGTCCGGCAGCACCTCGAGCACCCCCTCCGAGAAGATGAAGCCGCTCTGCTCGGTCTGGGCCTTCAGGATCTGGAAGATCAGTTCCTGCTTGCGCAATCCGGTCGCGCCGACCACGCCGAGATCCTGCGCCACCTGCATCAGCGCCTGGATGTTCATCTCCTTCAGCTGGCCGATCCGCAGCGACGCTTCACTGCCTTCGGGCGGCAGTTCGAGCGGTGGATCGTTGGCGACGTCGGGGATGTCGTTGGCCGGGCGGCGGGGACCTGAAGGACGGGGCCCGCGGCGGCCGCCGGAGCGCTTCTGTGCTGGTGCCATGCTCTCTGCGGTGTGGAGATGGTGTGGAAATCGACGAGGCCGGCCCGGCGCGTGATGCGCGCGTGGCGAACCCCTGAACCACGAGGTGAAGCGCAAGTATAGCCCAAAAACCCATGGTGTAGAATCCGGCCCAGCGTGTCGCGGCATGTGCTCATACTCGGCCTGGTCTGCTTCCTGACCTTCTTTGCAGGCCTTGGCCGTGGCGCCATCGGCGACTCCGACGAAGCGTTCTACGCCGAGGCGGCGCGCGAGATGGTGGCGTCGGGCGATTGGCTCACGCCTTTCTACAACTACGAACTGCGCTTCCAGAAGCCGATCCTCTTCTACTGGCTGGTGTCGATCGCCTACAAGGCGGCGGGCATCGGCGAGGCGGCGGCGCGCTTCCCGTCGGCGCTGTCGGGCCTGGCGCTCTCGCTGCTGACCTACCTGGTCGGCCGACGCTGGTTCGATGCCGCCACCGGCTTCTTCGCCGCGACCGTCGTCGCCACCAGTTTCGGGTACTTCTCGATCGGGCGCCTGTCGCTGCCCGACCTGCCGCTGGCCTTCTTCATCGCGGCGGCGACGTGGGGCCTCATCGAGGGCATCGGCTCGCCGCTCGCCACGGCCACGACCACGCGGTCGGGCCGTCGGCTGTGGCTGGCCTTTGCCGGCGTGATGATGGGACTCGGCATCCTCGCCAAGGGACCGGTCGGCGTCGCACTGCCGGTGCTGGCGGTGATTCCGGTGTGGTGGAAGGAACGTGGCGCCGGCGGCGACGGCTCGCGGCTGCCCGGCGTGGTGGACGTGCTGATCGTCGCTGGTCTCGCGGTGCTGGTCGCGGGGCCGTGGTTCCTGGCGATGGCCGATCACCACGGTCTCGCCTACATGCACCGCTTCTTCATCGGCGAGAACCTCGAACGCTTCGCGACCGACCGCTACAACGAGCCGCGGCCGCTCTGGTTCTACGTGCCGATCGTGCTCGGCGGCCTGATGCCGTGGTCGCCGTTCATCGTGCTGTGGCTGCCGACGTGGCGCCGCGTCTTCAAGGCCGAGCGGATGGTGACGCGGGCCGAGTGGCGCGCCATCATCTGGGCGGCCATCCCGTTCGTCTTCTACTCGGTGTCGATCGGCAAGCAGCCGCGCTACATCCTGCCGATGCTGCCGCCGATGGCGCTGCTGCTGGCGCGGACGGTCATCGCCCGTCTCCCCGACAGCAGCCCGTCCGCCGGCCAGCGGACCGGCCGGCAGACGGCGCTCGCCTGGTGCGGCACCCTGTGCGCCGTGCTGTTCCTCATCCTGGGCCTGCTGCTCCACCGCGCCCGGCCGCTGCTGTTCGTGTTGACGCCGTCGCTGGCGCTGGTCTGCACGGGGATCATCACCGTCGCCGCACTGTCGGTACTCGTCGCCAGTTGGAGCCGCCGGCGATGGGCCCTGCCGGTCACGATGACGGCCGCCTCGATTGCCACCCTGCTGTCCCTGCACTACTCGGTCGTGTCGGCGGCTGACCTCGAGCCCGTCCAGGTCATGGCGCGCCGCTACGCCGCCGTCTATCAGGGACACGAACCCTCGGCCACCTATCGCGTCTTCGTGCGCAACCTGGTGTTCTACACGCGCGTGAAGCAGACCGACCTGGTGCAACCGGAGGAAGTCGTGGCGTTCCTCAGCCAACCCCGCCGTGTGCTCTGCGTGCTCACGAGCGACGACCTGGCCCGGATCACCGCGCGGCATCCGCTGCAGACGCGCACGCTCGCCGAAGTGCAGTACTTCAACCCTGCCGGGGTCCGGCTCCGCACGCTCCTCTGGCCCGATCCTGCCCGCGATCTCGAGACGGTGCTGCTCGTCACCAACCAGTAGGTCCTTACGCATCGCAGGTCGCGGCCGTTCGCCGAGCTGCCCGGTCGACGACCGTGCGCTACGGAAACATCTTTCCCGGATTGAGGATGTGCAGCGGGTCGAACGCCGCCTTCACGCGGCGCATCAACGCGATCTCCGCCGGCGAGAGTTCGAGCGACACGAACGGCAGTTTCGAGAAGCCGATGCCGTGTTCGCCGCTGATCGAACCGCCGAGGGCGACGACACCGGCAAACAGCGCGCGCTCGGCCCGCTGCGCGGCCTCGACCGCCACCGCATCGGCCGGGTCCAGCATCATGTTGACGTGGATGTTGCCGTCGCCGACGTGCCCGAAGCACGGGATGCGGACGCCCGGCGTCTCGGCCCTCAGCCGTTCGATGAGGTCGAACAGCTCGGGCACCCGCCCCTTCGGCACCACGACGTCGTGATTGATCTTCAGCGGTGCCAGCACCTTGAGCGACAGCGACAGCGCGCGCCGCACGCGCCAGAGGTCGTCCCGCGTGTCGCGGTCGCGAGCCACCAGCACTTCTGACGCGCCGGCCGCCTCGCACGCCGCCTGTACGCGGGCCGCTTCCTCGGCCACGGCCGCGTCCAGACCGTCCACCTCCAGCAGCAGCACGGCGCCGGTGCCGGCGGGCGCCAGCGTCCGCGTTCCCAGGTTCGTGGCGACCGCATCGAGCGAATCGCCGTCGATCAGCTCGAGCGCCGACGGCACGACCCGGGCGCGAATCAGCCCGGTCACCGCGTTCACCGCGGCGCGAATCGTCGGGAACGTCGCCCGCAGCGTGATCTGCGTCGGCGGCAGCGGCACGAGCCGGACGATCACCTTGGTGATCACCGCCAGTGTGCCTTCCGATCCCACGAGCAACTGCGTCAGGTCGTAGCCGACGACGTTCTTCACGCTCCTGCCGCCGGTACGGACGATCTCGCCGGACGGCAGCACGGCCTCGAGCCCGAGCACGTAGCGCTTGGTGACGCCGTACTTGAAGGCGCGCGGACCGCCCGCGCACTCGGCGACGTTGCCGCCGATCGTCGACGTCGACAGGCTGGCGGGGTCCGGCGGGTAGAACAACCCGACCGCCTCGACCGCCCGCTGCAGGTCCCCGGTGACGACGTGCGCCTCGGCCACGGCCAGCAGGTTCCGCTCGTCGATCTCGAGGATCCGCGTGAAGCGCTCGAGCGAGAGCACGATGCCGCCGTGGCGCGGCACGGCGCCGCCGGTGTAGCCGGTGCCGGCGCCACGCGGGACAACCGGAATGCGGTGCGTCGAGCCGATGCGGAGAACGGTCGCGACCTCGTCGGTCGTGCCCGGCCACACCACGACGTCGGCCGGATGGCCCTTCTTGAGCGCGTCGGTGCCGTAGGCGACGCGTGTCTCCTCGTCGGTGCGCACGTGACCCACGCCGAGCGCGGCCTGCAGCTCGGCGATCACCCCGGCGTCGACGGTGCCGTAAGTCGCGGGCGTGGCAGTCATCGCGGTGCTGGAGGCGTCGGCAGCGCCGCACCCCGGTGCCGGCGCAATCGTGTCACGCGCCAACGGCGCGGCCGGCATACGTGCCGGCATCGATCGCCGCGACGAACGCGGTGAGCCGCCGCGCCGCTTCCTCGAGACGCTCGGTCGAGGCAGCGTACGAGAGGCGGAAGAACCCGGGCGCATCGAACGCCTCGCCCGCGGTCACCACCACGTGCTGATCCTCGAGCAGCGCCTGACAGAAGTCGGCGCTCGTGCGCAGGCCATCGGGCGACAGCAGGTCGGAGACGTCGACGAACAGGTAGAAGGCGCCGGCGGGCTTCACGCACCGCAGGCGTGGGTCGTGCGTCACGAGCGACCAGATCAGGTCGCGGCGGCGCCGGTACTCGTCCAGCATGTCGGTGACGCAGTCCTGCGGCCCCTGGAGTGCGGCGACGACGGCCTTCTGCGTGATCGAGCAGGCGTTGCTCGTCGAGTGGCTCTGGATGGCATTGCACGCCGCCACGACCTCGCGCGACGCCAGCAGCCAGCCGCAGCGCCAGCCGGTCATCGCGTAGGCCTTGGACGCCGAGCCGGTCAGGATCGTGCGTTCGCGCATGCGCTCGCCGAGCACCTTCGGCAGGTTGTGCGCGACCGGGTCGTAGATCAACTTCTCGTAGCAGAGGTCGAGCACGACCCACAGCCCGCGACTGGCGGCGGCCTCTGCAATCGCCATCATCTCGGCTTCCGGAATCAACGCGCCGGTGGGATTGGCCGGCGAGTTGATGACGATGGCGCGCGTGCGCGGCGTGATCGCGTCGAGGAAGGGCGCGGCGCGAAGGGCGAAGCCGTCCTCGGGCGAACTGCGGACGATGACCGGCGTTGCCTCGGCCAGCTTGATCTGCTCGACGAGCGTCGGCCAGCCGGGCGTGTGCGTGATCACCTCGTCGCCCGGGCCGAACACGGTCAGCGCCGCGTTGACCAGCGCCTGCTTGCCGCCGGCGCAGACGATGATCTCGGACTCGGCATGGTCGACGCCGTAATCGGCGCGATAGCGGGCGGCGATCGCCTGCTTCAGCTCGCTCGTGCCGGCGTTGGCCGTGTACTTCGTGAAGTCGGCCGTGATCGCCGCGTGCGCCGCGGCCTTGACGTGCTCGGGTGTCGGGAAGTCCGGCTCGCCGGCGCTCAGGTCGACGACGTCGACGCCGGCCTGCCGGAGGCGTTCGGCGGCCAGCAGGCCCTTCATGGTCGGTGAGGACGAGATGCGCGTCGTACGGTCTGCAAGCATGCGTCAGTCTCCGCTTTCCTGCTGGCTGGCGGCGCGCCGCGCCAGCCCGCGGGCGACAGGCGCCGGCACGAACGCGTCGATGGCGCCGCCGAGCGTGTGGATTTGCCGAACCAGGCTCGAGCTGACGTGTCCCCACTCCGGCGAGGCCTGCAGGTAGACCGTCTCGAGACCCGGCGACAGCGCGGCGTTCATCCGCGCCATCGGCCATTCGTGTTCGTAGTCGCTGACCGATCGGAGACCGCGGACGACCACGGTGGCACCGTGGCTGGCGGCGGCGTCGACCAGCAGGCCGTCGAAGGCCGCGACGATGACGCCCGTCAGGTGCGCGGTGCTCTCGGACGCCAGGGCCAGCCGCTCGTCCAGCGTCAACAGCGGCGCCTTGCCTGGGTTCACGAGCACGGCGACGACGACCGACGCGAACAACTCGTGGGCCCGCGCGATCACGTCGAGGTGTCCGTTGGTCAGCGGGTCGAAGGAGCCCGCCACCAGCGCCACGCGGTCAATCGCCACCTCAGGCCTCCCCCGCCGCCGGCGCGTAGAACGCGATCGTGCTGTCGCCCTGTGCCACCACCCGGGTGCGGGTCAGACCGGCCGCCTCGACCGGCGACGGCAGCCGGGTCGCGTGCTCCAGGATCACCACGCCGTCCGGCGCGACCGATGCCGCGGCCGCGTGCAGCCAGGGGTCGAGCGAGCGCTGGGCGTAGGGAGGATCGAGGAACACGATGTCGAAGGGGCCGCCCCGGTACGGCGCCGGCGACGACAGCGCGTCGCGGCGTTCGATAGTATAGCCCTCGCTCACCTGGCAGCGCCGCAGATTGGTCTCGATGAGCGCGAGCGCGCGCCGGTCCTGCTCGACGAACGTGACCCACGCCGCACCGCGGCTCAGCGCTTCGAGACCGACGGCGCCGGTGCCGGCACACACGTCCGCGACCCTCGCACCAGCCAGCCGCGGCGCCAGGATGTTGAACAGCGTCTCGCGCAATCGGTCCGACGAGGGCCGCAGCCCGTCCCACGTCGGCGCGTCGAGCCGACGGCCACGCCAGGTGCCGGCGATGATCCGCATCAGCCGACCTGGGCCAGGTTGAAGCGCCCGTCCCACGCGGCGCGGGCCAGCCGGCGCGGCAGCGCGTCGGGCGTGATCCGCCCGACGAGATCGCGGGCCAGCGCGTGCGCATCGGCCATCAAGTCGCGATCGCGGCGCAAGTCGCCGATGCGAAGCGTTGGCAGGCCGGCCTGCCGCGTGCCGAAGACGTCGCCGGGACCGCGAATGTCGAGATCGCGTTCGGCGATGACGAAGCCGTCGGTCGTCTCGGTCATCGCCGCGAGGCGGGCGCGCGCGTCCTCGGTGATCGGCCGCTCGAACAGCAGGACGCAGTAGCTCTGGGCGGCGCCGCGCCCGACGCGGCCGCGCAACTGGTGCAGCTGCGCGAGTCCGAACCGTTCACTGTGTTCGATCACCATCGCACTGGCGTTCGGCACGTCCACGCCCACCTCGATCACCGTCGTCGCCACGAGCACGTCGATCTCGTGGGCGACGAAGGCCTGCATCACCGCCTGCTTCTCCGCCGACTTCAGCTTGCCGTGCAGCAGGCCGAGCCGCAGGCCGGCGAGCGCGCCCTGGCGCAGTTCCGCTTCCATGCTGGTGGCGGCCCGCACGTCGATCTTGTCGCTGTCCTCGATGATCGGGAGCACGACGTAGGCCTGCCGTCCTTCGAGCACCTGGTCGCGCACGAACGCGTAGGCTTCGTCGCGGCGCACCTCGGGACGCGCCGTCGTCCGCACCGGCTGCCGGCCGGGCGGCAGGTCAGGAATCACTGACACATCGAGATCGCCGTACGCCGTCAGCGTGAGGGTCCGCGGAATCGGCGTGGCGGTCATCACGAGCACGTCCGGCTGCCGTCCCTTGCCGCGCAGACGGGCCCGCTGACCGACGCCGAACCGGTGCTGTTCGTCGATGATCACGAGCCCGAGACGCTGGAAGATCGCCGGGTCCTCGAGGACGGCATGGGTGCCGACGATCAGGTGGGCGTCGCCGTTGGCGATCGCCGCCAGCGCCTCCTGGCGAGGGCGACTCCTCTGACTGCCCGTGAGCAGGACCGATCGGAACGGCGTGCCGGCGAGCCTCGCGGCCACGGTGCGCGCGTGCTGCTCGGCCAGCAGTTCGGTCGGTGCCATCAGCACGACCTGGAGGCCGTTGGCCATCGCCACGATCGCGGCGAGCAGCGCGACGATGGTCTTGCCGGCGCCGACATCGCCCTGGAGCAGGCGGTTCATCGCGGTCGGCTTCTGCAGGTCGACGACGATCTCCTTGAGCGCCTGCTTCTGTCCGGCGGTCAGCGAGAACGGCAGTGCCCGACGCGCCAGGTCGCGAATCGCATCGGTCACCTCGATCCGGTGCGGCTTGGCCGTCGTCGCGACCTGCGCGCGCTGCTCGGCGACCGCCAGCTGGAACAGCAGGAACTCCTCGAGGATCAGCCGCACCTGCGCCGGCGTGCGGAACGCATTCAGCTGATCGAGGTCGGTACCCTCCGGCGGGAAGTGCGTATCGAGGAATGCCTCCCGTCGCGACGGCAGGCCGCGCTCGCGGCGGACGTCGATCGGCAGCGGATCGGGAATCGTCTCGGGCAGGCCTTCGAGAGCGTGCGCCACGAGGTCGCGCTGCAGCTTCGGCGTCAGCGGGCCGATGCGTTCGTAGACCGGCACGATCCGCCCCGTGTGCACGCTCTCGCCGTCGGCGACCGCGGTCAGATCGACGAACTCGTACTGCGGGTTCTGGAACTGCGCGCCCTGGCTGGTCCACTCGACCTTGCCGTGCAGGACGATCTGCTGGCCGGGACGGAAGACCTGCGCGAGGAAGCGCTGGTTGAAGAACACGGCGCGGGCGGTGCCGCTGGCGTCGCGGACCGCGACTTCGAAGATCGTGAACCGCGGACGGCGGGTCGGCCGCAATTGCGCATCGATCACTTCGCCGGCCACCGTCGCGGTACCGGGCCGGACGTCCCCGATGGGCAGGATGTGGCCGCGGTCCTCATAGCGCAGCGGAAAGCGCAGCAGCAGATCCTCGATGGTGCGCAGTCCGGCCGAGGCCAGGGCGGCGGCGCGGGTCGGGCCAACGCCGGCCAGGCGGGCCAGCGGCGCCTGGAGCGGATCCTCGTGGCTCACTGCAGTACGGTCACGTGCCCCGGCTCGACCTTGATTTCGCGAATCGCCGACGGCAGGTCGAAGGGCGCGTCCAGATCGATGCCCTGCGGCTGATCGGGCGAGATGGAGAAGCGGGTGACCAGTTGGGACACGAGCGCCCGCGGCAGCGGGACGCCGCCCAGTTCGGCCGACTCGAGTTCGAAGCGGCCGATGCCGTTCTCGGTGACCAGACGGCCGCTGACCTTGGCCGGCAGACTGCCGCGCAGCAGGCGCGCCGGATCGAAGCCGTCGGTTGGCGGCCGGCTGGCATTGAGCGCATCGAGGTCCAGCGTGGCGGTCGCCGACAGCAGACGGTCGCCGTGGATGCGGAGCGTCGGCGTCGAGATACCCGGCGGGATCTCGGCCTGGAGGTAGTGCGCGAGATAGGCGTTGACCTCGCCCTCCTCGATGACGGTACTCTGCGTTTCGAGCCGCGGGATCGCGCCGAATTTGACGATGGCTTCGAGCTTGTGCTGCATGCGGTCGGCAGCCGCGACGCCGCCCGATTGCGCCGCCACGAACGCGTCGGACACGGCCATGGCAGCAGCCGTCAGCGGCGGTGCCGGCGAGGCGAAGGTCGTCAACAGGCCGAGGCAGACGGTGCAGGCACGAGGCGAAACCTTCAGCTGGGACGTCATCGGCACCGCAGGTTTGGAGTCTAGCATCCGCAGCCTGGCCGGAGCGCTTGACTTTCGCTTTTTATTTGCATACCCTCGACCGGTCGCCGCGCTCGTCCATGACGGACGCGCCGGGCCGGCCGACCGGGAGTGCCCATCGTGCAGCCGCTCACCAAACGCCAGCGCGAGATCCTCGACTACCTCAACGACTTCATCGCCCAGCATGGCTACGCGCCGAGCCTGGAGGAGGTTGGTCGCCGTTTCGGCTTGTCGTCGCTGGCCACGGTCCACAAGCACCTGACGAACCTGCAGGACAAAGGGTTCATCAAGCGCGCCTGGAACCGCAGCCGGTCGGTCGAGTTGATTCCGGCCCGCATCGGCGGCCGCGCGCTCGAACTCCCGCTGCTCGGCTACGTCGCAGCGGGTCGGCCGATCGAGGCCATCACCAGCAGCGAGACGATCACGGTGCCCGAGGCGCTCGTCGGCAAGCGCGACACGTACGTGCTGCGCGTCAAGGGCGACTCGATGATCGACGAGCAGATTCGCGACGGCGACTTCGTCATCGTCGAAGACCGCAAGACCGCCACCAACGGCGAGATGGTCATCGCGCTGCTCACCGGATCGGACGTCACGCTGAAGAAGTTCTACAAGGAATCCGATCAGGTCCGTCTGCAGCCGGCCAATCCGACGATGGCGGCGATCGTGGTACCGGCGGCCGACGTGCAGGTGCAGGGCGTGGTGATTGGCGTGATGCGGCGATACTGACGGCATGAGTCAGCCTCCCGAGTCCCGTCAGATCAACTTCACGATCGTCCCGGCCGAGACGCCCGCCGTCGAGCGGGTCTACGCCAACTTCTGCGCGGTGGCCAACACGCCGTTCGACTTCACGCTGACCTTCTGCGAAGTGCAGCCGTTGTCGCCACAGGACGTGCAGCAGGCCGAGCGCGATCACGTGGTGGCCGCGCCGGTGAAGGCAAGAGTCGTGGTGCCGGTGCCGTTCATCCCGACGATGATCGCGGCGCTGCAGGAGCACCTGCGCGCCTTCACCGAATCTCAGAAACAGGGCGCTCCGGGCTGGAGCGGCGACCCGATCCACTGACCCCGCGGCGACGGACTGTCAGACCTGGGCGACGCCGTCCGTCCCGGTCGATGTGAGACAGGGGTCTCGCCGGTTGGCGCCACGGGCCGGCCGCGTTGACGCTGGCGGGCGCGAACGAACGCCCCGCGGGCCGGTCAGGGACACGCGATGGCTACGCTGCTCGTTCTCTCGCTGCCGGACTTCGTGATCGACGTCGAACGTCGCTGGGAGGCCCTGGAGACTGACGTGCCGCTCATTGTCGGCGGCGCTGCCGACGGACCCGGGCTTGTCGTCGCCGCCTGCCGCAAGGCACGCGCCTCCGGAGTCCGGCCCGGCCAGCCGTTGCGCGAGGCCGCGCGGCTCCTGCCGCAAGCGCGCTTCGTGCCGGGGATCCTGGACCGGTACGCCGAGGCGGCATCGATACTGGACGAACTCGTCCGGCGCTGGTGTACCGAGGTCGACTGGGTCGCGATCGACCGCGCGGTGATTCCTGCCAGGGCGCTGCGCGGCAGCGTGGCCGCGTCCGCCGATCAGATCCAGCGGGCGATTCGCGACGAGTTGGGCCTCTCTTCGGCGGTGGGGCTTGCCGATACCGAAGCCGCCGCCACGGTCGCCGCCTCGCTGATGGCGCCGTCGGGCCTGCTGCAGGTGCTGCCCGGCTACGACGCCCGCTTCATGGCCCCGCTCGATCTCACGTGGTTGCCTGGATTGCAGACGGCCGCGCGCCAGCGGCTCGAGGCCGAAGGGGTTCGCACGATCGGCGACCTCGCGGCGCTCGACCTCCATGTCGCCGATCGGTTGATCGGCGCCGGCGGCGCGGCGCTCCGGCAACTGGCGCGCGCCGAGGATCCACGCGCCCTCACGAGCACCGCGCTCCCCCGCAGCCTCACACGCGCCCTGCCGCTCTCCGGCATCGTCACGTCCGAGGACGTCCAGCTGGCGGCCGAACATCTCGCCGATCAGATCGCCCAGCGATTGACGCACATCGGTGCGTTCGCCCACGCGATCACGGTGCGTGTGGTGGGCGCCGACCAGCGGTTCCGCAGCCGGAACCTCACGTTGCGCGAGGCCGGACGCCAGCGCGCCGACCTCGTGCCCGCGGCACGCGCGGTGGCGGCGCAGTTGTGGAGGTTCGGGCAGGCGCCGACGCGCGTCAGCGTCGTGGCGAGCGGCCTGACCGCCGACGGGCCTCAGCTCAGCCTGTTCGACCTGTCGACGCAGGCGCAGCAGGCCCCGATCCGCCGTCTCGACGGCCTCCGCACGGCTCGCAGCTTCCGCGCCCTTGCGAAAGGCAGCCTCGCGCGGCGGTCAAGGGCGAGCTAGGGACAGGAGTACTCCTGTCTTCCTGTGTCCTGCTTACACCCCGTGTTTCCCGCCATGTTCACAACCGGCGTACTTCTCGTGAAACACGTTGCCGGTGTAGCCGAGTTCCTTCAGGCCGGCCTCTGACGCGAAGTGGATGCCTGCGACCCAGCCCTTGATGTGATCGAAGTGATCGCGCAGGGTGGCGGGGCCGGCGACAGCCTCGGGCACCGGGATCGGATCGCCCTTCTTCCAGTACGCCGGGCGTCGGCTCGGCGCCATCGTCGAGGCCTCGGTCAGGAGCGCCGTCTGCTCGGCCGCCGCGAGGTCCTTGAACGGTTTCCGGTGGGCCTTCAGCGCCGCTCCTTCCATCGCGCCGAGCGCGCTGATGAAGCGCCGCCGGGTGTCGGCCGACTCAACTGCGAGCAGCTTGTCGAGGAATTCCGGTGTGCCCGAGGCCTTCGCGCCGGGGACGATCGCGTCGGCGAGGAGGACGACGGTGGCGAACTGGTGTGCATCGAACGTCGCCGGCGTGAACGCGGCGCGGGTGGACGCCGCCGGCCGACGGGCCTGCTCGGCGATGACCGCGGCGTGCTTGTGTACGGGGTGATCGCTGGCCTCGGCCAGGCCCGGCACGGCGACGCCGAGGCCGGCCGCCAATGTCTGCAGCGCGGCGCGGCGCGACACGCCAGGTTCGAGCACCGGTTGAACCACTGGCAGCTGACGCCCTTCCTTCATGCGCGTATTCCTCCAACATGCGAACGGCTCGGCGAGCCGTCCCGTGGCGAGTGGACGATGGGGCGAAACATAGCACACGCCCGGCATTTGACCCATGAGCGAACGAATGGCTATGCTGCGCCTCATCGTTCTTCTCTCGTCCAGGAGTAGGCACTGTGGCGCAAGCCTCGCGTGATCAAGCAGGTCGGACGTTCGATGTGATCGTGGTGGGATCGGGTGCCTCGGGCGGCTGGGCCGCCAAGCGCCTGTCGGAGGCGGGGATCGATGTGGCGCTGCTCGATGCCGGTCGCGCCCTGACCGATGCCGACTACAAGGAGCATGTGCCGGCCTACGCGCTCGAATACCGCAACCGGGCCAACGACCGCATTCGCCAGACGCGTCCCAGGCAGAAGGACTGCTACGCCTGCACCGAGTACAACTACGACTGGTTCGTCAACGACAACGAGGAACCCTACACCGTCGCCCAGGGCAAGCCGTTCTCGTGGCAGGGCCGGACGCGCATCATCGGCGGGCGGACCAACGTGTGGGGCCGCCAGAGCTACCGGTTCGGCGATCTCGACTTCAAGGCGGCCAGCCTCGACGGGCACGGCATCGACTGGCCGATCTCGTACAAGGACCTCGAGTCCTACTACGACATGGTCGAGGAATACGTCGGCATCTCGGGCATGCCCGAGAACGATCCGATGCTGCCCGACAGCAAGTTCCATCCGCCGATGGGCCTGTCGTGCGTCGAGTACCAGGTCCGCAACTCGATCAAGAAGGCGTTCAACCGCACGCTGACGATCGGCCGCGCCGCCAACATCACCAAGCCGATCAACGGCCGCGCCGCCTGCCACTACTGCGGGCCGTGCGAACGCGGGTGCGCCACCCACTCCTACTTCAACGCGGCCTTCACCACGGTGGCCGACGCGCTGAAGACCGGTAAGTGCACCCTGATCCAGAACGCGATGGTGTACCAGGTGCTGATGGACGACAGCGGCAAGAAGGCCCGCGGCGTGTCGTACATCGATCGGCGGACGCGGCAGCTGCGCGAGGTCAACGCGCGCGTCGTGATCCTCGCGGCGCAGGCGCTCGAGTCGGTGCGCATCCTGCTGAACAGCCGCGACGGCGGCCTGGCCAACAGCAGCGGCGCGCTCGGCAAGTACCTCATGGACCACACGTGGGTGGCGGGCGGCGCCGCGGCGGAGTTCCCCGACATCGTCCAGAAGCCGAGCGTCAACGGCCCCAACCGGCCGAACGGCTCCTACACGATCCGCTTCCGGAACCGGCCCGGTGAGGCCAGGCACAAGGAGTTCCTGCGCGGCTACGGCTACCAGGGCGGCGGCTCAGCCAACTTCAACTACGGACTCCCCGGCTTCGGCCCGCAGTACAAGAAGGACCTCGCGGCGTCGGGCCTCACCCAGTTCTCGTTCTCGGGCTTCGGCGAAGTGCTCCCCTACGAGGAGAACCACGTCGCCATCGACCCCAACGTCGTCGACACGTTCGGCATTCCCGTGCTGCGCATCTCGATGGAGTGGAAGGAGAACGAGAAGAAGATGATCCCGGACATGGGCTACGCCGCCGCAGAGATGCTCGAGGCGGCCGGCGGCAAGAACATCCGGCCGTTCTTCTTCCTCGACCGCGTGCCGGGTTACGGCATCCACGAGATGGGCATCGCGCGCATGGGCGCCGATCCGAAGACGTCGGTGCTCAACCAGTTCCAGCAGACCCACGACATCCCGAACCTGATGGTCACCGACGCGAGCGGATTCGCGTCCGGCGGCTGCCAGAACCCGACGCTCACGATCATGGCGTTGACCGTGCGGTCGACGGATCACCTGATGGAGCTGATGAAGCAGGGCACTCTGTAGGTAGGGCTCGCTCTCCGAGCGCGGGTCTCCTGGATTCGGCCGGGTTGGGACAACCGGCCCTACCTTCAACCGGCCTACCTTCTGGGGGACAGCAGCCCTACCTCGGGGCGCGCCGCCCGGCGACGAACTGGTTTGGCCTCACCCGCCGGACAGCGTCCGCCCGTGCCCGCGCGTGGGTCCGCGACGAGCCGGTTGACGACACGTTTTCACGGTTGACATCTCGCCGTAACCGCATAGGATAGGGCCCACAACTTGTCAGACCAATTTGATTCCCGAGGAGTCATGATGTTTCACGACGCTCTGTCGCGAAGCCAACAGGCCCTGCGGTCGTGTGCCGCCATCGCCCTCCTGTTGTGCCTTGCCGCCCAGCCTTCCCTGGGCCAAACGATCAGCGGCCGCATCGACGGCACGATCTCCGACACCCAAGGCGGTGTCCTCCCTGGCGCCACCGTCACCATCCTCAACGAGAACACCGGCCTCGCGGTGACTCGCGTCACCGATGACAGCGGCACCTTCACGGTCACCAACCTGCCGGTCGGCACCTACACGGTGACCGCCGAACTCCAGGGGTTCCGGCGTCAACAGAAGACCGGCTTCAACCTCACGGCCGATGGCCGCCTGACCGCCGACTTCGCGCTCGGCGTCGGTGAGTTGACCGAGTCGGTCGAGGTCACGGCGGTTGCCGGCGAGACGGTCAACCGCACCTCGGGCGAGGTGGCGCGCACGATCGACTCGCAGCAGATCAAGGACCTGGCCTTCAACGGCCGGAACTATCTCGAACTCGCCTCCCTGATCCCCGGCGCGGTCGCGACCGACTTCGATCCGCTGGCGCTCGCCACGAGCTTGAGCACGACCGGGCAGTCGATCAACGGCAACCGCGGCAACACCAACAACCTGACGATCGACGGCACGTCCAACCAGGACTCCGGCTCCAACGGCAGCCAGATCAACAACGTGAGCCTGAGCTTCATCGAGCAGGTGAAGATCCAGACGTCGAACTTCTCGGCCGAGCTCGGACGCAACAGCGGCGCGGCCGTCAACGTCGTCACGCGCAGCGGCACCAACAGCTACCGCGGCACCGCCCGCTACGATCTCCGCGACGAGAAGTTCGACGCGCCGAACTACTTCGCTCCGCGTGATGCCAACGGCGATCGCACCAAGCCACCGCTCGAGTTCCGCAACTTCGAGGGCGCGCTCGGCGGACCCATCGTCCGCAACAAGCTGTTCTTCTTCGGCGGCCAGCAATACAAGACGATCAACCGCTTCACCAACCCCTCGCGGCAGACGCTGCCGACAACGGCTGAACTGAACGGCGATTTCTCCATGCGCCTCCGCGGCGCCGACGGCGTCGTCGGCACGGCCGACGATGGCGTGCTGCGCGACCCGACGACCGGGCAGCAGTTTGCCGGCAACGTGATCCCGCAGAACCGCATCACCACCAACGGGCGGGCCTTTGCCAACATCTATCGTGCGATGCAGGGCAAGGCCGTCGAATGGACCGACACACCGACGGCCAACAACGCGACGTTCCAGGAATACAACCCGTTCGAGTCGCGACAGGACATCATCCGCCTCGACTGGCAGGCCACCGAGAAGCAGCGCGTGTACGGCCGGTACATCCACGACGAATACAACCTGATCGAGCCGTTCGGCACGTTCTCCGGCGCGGCCCTGCCGACGGTGCCCACCGATCGATCGCGGCCCGGCTCGAGCTACCAGGTCGGGCACACGTACGTGGTGAGCACGAACCTGATCAACGAGGCGAAGATCGGCGCGTCGTGGAACGGCCAGCGCATCAAGCCGGTCGGCGACCTGTGGCTGCGCGACACCTACGGCATCACCTATCCGGAGTTGTTCGACATTCCGGGCTATGTGGCCGGCGGCATCCCGAACGTGCAGGTCGGAGGCTTTGCGAGCGTCAGAGGTCCTGACTTCGCGCTGCTCTCGCCGACCACCGACATCACGGTGCAGGACACGCTGACCTGGATCCGCGGCAACCACTCGCTCCGCACCGGCGTCGCGATCTCGCGCAACCGCAAGGACCAGAACGGCCGCGGCAACTACTTCGGCCAGGTCAACTTCAACACGGGCGGCAATCCAAATACGGCGGGACACTCGGTGGCCGACATGCTGCTCGGCAACTTCCGCACCTACCAGGAAGCCTCCGAGGATCCGGTCGGCTTCTTCCGGTTCACCACGTACCAGGGGTTCGTCTCCGACACCTGGCGTGTGCGGAGCAACCTGAGCATCGAGGCCGGCATCCGTTACGAGTACACCGATCCGACCTACACGCAGCAGAACAACCTGGTGAACTTCGATCCGGCCCGGTACGATCCGAGCCAGGCTGTGCAGCTTCGCACGAACGGCCTGCTCATTCCCGGCACGGGCAATCGCTTCAACGGCCTCGTGCTGGCCGGCGACGGCATTCCGGAGGACCAGACCGGCCGCGTCAACCTGCTGACCGGCGGCGACTACGACAAGATCCCGTTCGGCGCGCCGCGCGGCCTGTACGACGCGCAGCATCTCTTCATGCCGCGTTTCAGCTTCTCGTACTCGCTGAACCCGACGACTGTCGTCCGCGGCGGCGCCGGCCTCTTCTACGACAAGCCCGAGGGCAACCTCGTGTACTCGCAGCTGAACCTGCCACCGGTCCTCGAGGTCACCGCCTTCGAGAACTTCAACATCGCCGATCCGACCAGCGGCGCTGCCGGCGCGATTG
This sequence comes from uncultured bacterium, assembly GCA_966211945.1. GTDB lineage: Bacteria > Acidobacteriota > Vicinamibacteria > Vicinamibacterales > Vicinamibacteraceae > Luteitalea. The sequence continues at coordinate 30,933 of CBIHOS010000010.1, read as the reverse complement.
GCGCCGTCGGGACGATCAATGCCATCGACCCCAACCTGAAGCTGCCCTATCAGACCAACTACAGCCTTGGCGTGCAGAAGGAACTCGGCGGCGGCTACTTCGTCGAGGCCTCCTACGTGGGCAACACTGGCCGCCGCCTGATTCGGCAGCCTGAGATCAATCGCGCGAGCTTCGACGACCTGCGGGCCAACAACGCCTTGCCGGCGGCCCAGCGTGTGTCGGAGAACTACCTGCGCCCGTACAAGGGCTACTCGCAGATCCGCATGCGGGTCAGCGACGCGAGCTCGCAGTACCACTCGATGCAGCTGTACGCCGCCAAGCGGCGCGGCGACCTCCAGTTCACCGTCTCCTACACGCTTGGCCGGGCGATGACCAACGCCAGCGGCAACGGCGACAACGACACGGCCGATGGCGCCGGCGACCTGGACTTCTTCTACGGCCCGGCGACGTTCGACCGCCGCCACGCCTTCGTGAACACGCTGACCTATCGCCTGCCCTGGCTGCGCGATCGCGGCGGCGTGCTCGAAGCCATCGCGGGCGGCTGGGAGGCGAGCAGCAAGTACCGCTTCCAGTCGGGCCAGTACCTCACGCCAGTGGGCAACTCCTCGATCGGCAGCCGCCGCGCCGAGTACCTCGGTGGGGAGGTCGACATCGACGGCGACGAGACCGCCTGGTTCAACACGGCAGCGTTCGGCAATCCACCGGAGGATCGGCGCGGCTCGGCGGGAGTCGGCGTGATCCAGGGTCCAGGCTTTTCGCAGATGGACCTGTCGTTCCGCAAGAACTTCCGGTTCGGCGGCCGGTTCAACCTGACGCCGATCTTCGACGCCTTCAACGTGTTCAACACGCTGAATCTCACGAACCCGAACGTCGATGCCAACAGCGGCTCGTACGGGACGATCGGCTCGGCACATCCCTCGCGCCAGTTCCAGTTCGGCCTGCGGTTCGATTTCTGACGACCAAGGGAGGGACGCCCCGCCGGGGCGCCCCTCCCCTCGCTGGACCGGCCCGCACCGGCGGCGCGATCGGCGGTACGATCGCCGCGTGCCTCGCGCTGCCAAGCCGGAGCCGTCCCTCGTGCCCGCGCCGGCGGTGCTCGAACGGCTCCTCCGCCACTACCCCGACCCCGATACCGAGCTCGCCTACACGAACGCGTTCGAACTGCTGGTCGCGACGGTCCTCTCGGCGCAGTCGACCGACGCGCGGGTCAACCAGACGACACCGGCGCTCTTCGCCAGGTATCCCGACGCGGCCGCGCTTGCCGCGGCAGACCCCGTCGCGATCGAGCCGATGATCGTGTCGACGGGCTTCTTCCGCGTCAAATCGAAGGCCATCGTCACGCTGGCACAGCGGCTGGTGCAGGACTTCGGCGGGCAAGTGCCGGCCGACATCGACGCCCTCACGACGCTGCCTGGCGTGGGACGCAAGACCGCCAACGTCGTCCTCGGTCACGCACTGGGCATCCCCGGTCTGCCCGTCGATCGGCACGTGCTGCGCGTGGCCGAACGCATCGGGCTGACCTTCGAGACCACGCCCGAGGCCGTCGAGCGCGATCTGTGCGCGGCCACGCCGACTGCCGACTGGACGCGCCTGTCCGATGCGCTGATCCTGCACGGCCGTCGCATCTGCCGGCCCAAGCCGCAGTGCCAGCTGTGCGAGGTCGCCGACATCTGCCGCTACCCGTTCAAGACCGGCGGCCTCCAGCCGCTGGATCTGGCGGCACCGGTGAAGCGCGCGCCGCGCAAGGCGGTGGCGGGCGCCAAGTCAGGTGACCGCCGGACAGGTCCGGCGGCTACGAAGGGAAGAGCCGCGAAGGCGCCCAGCCGCGCGACGCGGGGTACGAAATGACCCGCGACGCCTTCGCGCAGCTCATCGAAGAAGCTCTCACGCTCATCCCGGAGGACTTCCGCGACGCGATGCGCAACATCGCGATCCTCGTCGAGGAGCACCCGCCCGCCGAACTCCTCGACGAGATGGAGATCGAACCGCCGGACACGCTGTACGGCCTCTACCTGGGCACGCCGATCACCGAGCGGCAGTGGGGCGACGGCAATCGCGAGCCCGACCAGATCGTGCTGTATCAGGGACCGCACGAAGAGGACGCGGTCAACGAGGACGATCTCGTCGCGATGGTGGCCGAGACGTTGATCCACGAGATCGGCCACTACTTCGGCATGTCGGAAGAGGAGATCCAGGAGGTCGAGGACAAGTTCTGGTTCGCACAGGATGGGGGCGCCGACTAGTGGCTCAGCCCCCGCCACCGCTTCGGCGGACGGGCCAGGCGCGCAAGCGGTTCGGACAGCATTTCCTCGAGCCGGCCTGGGTCGCCAAGCTCGTGGCCGCGATCGCACCGCAGCCCGGGCAGACGTTCCTCGAGATCGGACCCGGCCGCGGGCAGTTGACCATCCCGATCGCCCGCAGCGGGGCCATCGTCCATGCCGTCGAGATCGACCGCGATCTCGCCGCCGCGCTGCGGACGGCGGCAGTCCCGAACGTCCACGTGCACGAGGGCGACTTCCTCGCTGTGCCGCCCGAGGTCTGGCACAGCGGCGGCATCCCCTATCGCGTCGCCGCGAATCTCCCGTACAACCTGTCCACGCCCATCCTGCTGCGCCTGCTCCAGTACGCGCGCGAGGGCCTGCTGTCGGACGCCGTGCTGATGCTGCAGAAGGAGGTCGCCGACCGCCTCGTGGCCGTGCCGGCGACCCGCGACTACGGCCCGCTGGCCATCGCCATGGCCCTGCAGGCCGATGTGGCCCGCGTACTCGTGCTCCCGCCCGGCGCCTTCCGGCCGCCGCCGAAGGTGCATTCCGCCGTTGTGCGGATGGTCTTCCGCCCCAATCGCCTCGCGATCGCCGATCGGACACGCTTCGACGCGCTCGTGCGCCACGTCTTCACCCAGCGGCGCAAGATGCTGTCGACGGCGTTGCAGTCGATGGCGAAGGGTGAAGGCGCCGATGCCAGGGTCTGGCTGCGCGACGCGGACATCGACGGCACCCGCCGCGCCGAGACGCTGACCCTCGAGGAGTTCGCCCGGCTGGCAGACGCCTCGCGGCGGTAGGACGCGGGTCCCGGTCTGCTGTGTTATCTTGTTGCCCGTTGTAGGACTTAGCGGAGTCAGCCCAGCCCAGTGGCCTGACGTCCAGAGTGTCGGCGCTGGCTCCCGCCAGGCCAGCCGGCTGTCCGTGTCCACCGCGCCGGTCCCCCACCTTGACCGGAGTACGTGGCGCAGCGCGTATGGAAGCCGCTCGCAGCCCGGAGCTGCGGCCGGACGTGCTGTCGGCTGAACCCGACGCTCTGGTGCGAACGAACGATCGATGACCGTCCCCGAAACGAGACTGGCGCAGCCAGTCGACGTCGTGCCGCTTGGCGGCCTGCGCGAGTTCGGCATGAACACGATGGCCGTCACCTGTGGTGACACGACCATCGTGATCGATGCCGGCGTGATGTTCGCCGACCCGGAACTGCCGGGCGTCGACCTCGTCGTGCCCGACCTCGCCTACCTCGAAGGCCTCGGCCACAAGGTCGCCGCCGTCTTCCTCACGCACGGCCACGAGGACCACATCGGCGGGCTGGCCTACCTGATGCCGCTCGTCGAGGGACCGGTCTACGGATCGAAGCTCGCGCTCGCCCTTGTCGAGCACCGTCTCGAGCAGCACGACATCGACGTCCGCGGCCGCCTCACGCCGGTGGCGCCGCGCGACCGCGTGCAGGTCGGACCGTTCACCGTCGAATGCCTGCGCGTCACCCACAGCATGCCGGACTGCCTGGCGCTGGCGATCCACACGCCGGCCGGCATCCTCGTGCACACCGGCGACTTCAAGATCGACCACACGCCGCTCGACGGTGAACGCACCGATCTGCCGCGGCTCGCCGAACTGGGCCAGCAGGGTGTGCTGGCGCTGTTTGCCGACAGCACCAACGTCGACCGGCCCGGCGTCGCCGGCTCCGAGCGCGACGTGATCGACGGCTTCGAGGAGGTGTTCACGTCGACGGCCGGCAAGATCGTCGTCGCGATGTTCGCCTCGAGCATCCACCGGATGCAGCTCCTCGTGGATCTCGCCGCGCAGTTCGATCGCCACGTCGCGTTTGTCGGCCGCGGCGTCATCGACAACTCCGAGACCGCGCAGCGGCTCGGCTACCTGCGCATCCCGACGGGCATCCAGATCCGGGACAGCGAGGTCCGCAACTTCCCCGCCAGCGACGTCGTGTGCATCACCACCGGCTCGCAGGGCGAGCCGCAGGCGGCGCTGTCGCGCATCGCCATCGACGACCACCGTGCCGTGAAGGTCGACGACGACGACGTGGTCGTGTTCTCGGCACGGGCGATTCCTGGCAACGAGCGGGCGATCGGGCGCGTGATGAATCACCTCGCGCTGCGCGGTGCCGACGTGATCTACGAAGGCCAGAAACACGTGCACGTGTCCGGGCACGGCCACGTCGAAGAGCTGAAGCTGGTGCACTCGCTCGTGCAGCCGAAGTACTTCGTGCCGATCCACGGCGAGTACCGCCAACTGGCGCGGCACGGCCGCGTGGCGCAGGCGGTGTCGAGGACCACCGAGGTGATGGTGATCGACAACGGCGACGTGCTCCGCTTCGACGGCGAGGGCGCTGCCGTCGTCGCCCGGGCCGAGGTCGGGCGCCGCCTCATCGACGGCACCCGCACCGGTGAAGTGGCCGACGAAGTGCTGCGCGATCGCCGGCACCTGGCCGGCGACGGACTGATCGTGCCGATGCTCGCCATCAACATGCAGACAGGCGAACTGGCCGGCACGCCCGAGATCATCACGCGCGGCTTCGTCGTGGACGAGTCGTCGGACGCCCTCCTCCGCGATGCGACCGCGCTGATCCTCGAAGCCATCCGCGAGGCGCCGGTCGAGGAGCGGACCGACGTCGGGCTGTTGCGTGAACGCGTGCGATCCGAACTGCAGCGCGTCGTCCGCCGCAAGGCCGGGCGGCGGCCGCTGATCGTTCCCGTGGTGATGGAGATCTGATGTCGGCATCCGTGCTGTCGCGACGAGCAAGCGAGGCCCTGGGCGTGGCGTTGTTCTTCGGCGCCCTCCTGTGGTTCATGGCGCTGGCGAGCTACACGCCCAACGACCCGGCGTGGTTCTTCTACGCCGGACCGCCAAAGCAGGCCGCCAACTTCGCCGGGACGTTCGGCGCCTTCGTGGCCGAATCCTCGTTCCAGTTGCTCGGGTACGCGTCGTTCTTCATCCCGGTGGTGCTGATCGTGGCCGGCTGGCACTACTTCTGGTGCCGCACGCTGCCGGCCGGTTACACGAAAGCCATCGGCGCCGTGGTGCTGCTCTGCTGCGTGGCGGCGCTGCTCGGCCTGGCGATCGGCGATCGGGCCGCGGCCGACACCGCTGTCCCGGCTGGCGGTCACCTCGGCGCCGTGCTGGCCGAACTCGCCATCCGCCATCTCAATCGCGTCGGTGGCGCGGTCGTCATCCTGTCGCTGGGCCTGCTCGGCTTCATCCTCACGACGCAGGTGTCGCTGAGCGCGGTCTCGGCGACCGTGGGGGCGCGCGTCCGCGCCCGGATCACGGCGTACACCGGCGAGGTGAAGGCACGCCGCGAGGCCAGGCGGCGCGACGAGCAGAAGCGCGAGGTCGTGCGCAAGCACATCGAACGCGGCGCCGATCCGGAGGATGTGCAGCGAACCGCGTCGAAACTCGACTCGGTGCGCGCCGATGCGCTGCAGCGTCGGGCGCGGGCCGCGACGGCCGCCCCCGCCACGGAGCCGGCAGAGCGCCGGCGTCCCGCTCCCGCGATGGCCGCAGAGTCGCCTGTCACGGCAACGGCGGCCTCGGCGCCAGGTCCGGGGCCGGCCCCGGCACGCGTCGCGGCAGCGATGCCGCAGGTGCGGTCGAAGCCGCCGGTGCGCGTCAACACGCCCGCCCCGCTGCCGCTCGCCGAGAGCGCCCCCGAGTCGGAACTCAAGGCACCAGCCGAGCGCAAGGCCGGCGGCTACCTGCTGCCGCCACTGGCGCTGCTCGATCCGGCCCAGGCCGAACGCAAGGTGGACGAACGCGAGCTGATGGACTCGGCCCGCCAGCTCGAAGACAAATGCCGTGAGTTCTCGGTCGAAGGCAACGTCGTCCAGATCCTGCCGGGGCCTGTCGTCACGACCTACGAGTTCAAGCCCGACGCCGGCGTCAAGTACAGCAAGATCACCGGCCTGTCGGAAGACCTGTCGCTGGCGATGCGGGCCGAGTCGGTCCTCATCGACCGCATTCCCGGCAAGAGCACGGTCGGCATCCAGATTCCCAACCCGGTGCGCGAACAGATCTCGCTGCGCGAACTGCTGGAATCGGAGCCGTACCGCCGTTCGAGCTCGAAGCTCGCGATCGCCCTCGGCAAGTCGATCCACGGCGAGCCGTACGTCAGCGACCTCGCGACGATGCCGCACTTGCTGATCGCGGGATCGACGGGCACCGGCAAGTCGGTCGGCCTCAACGCGATGCTCACGAGCATCCTGTACCGCGCCACGCCCGATCATGTGCGGTTCATCATGATCGACCCCAAGCGGCTCGAACTCGGGATGTACGAGGACATCCCGCACCTGCTCACGCCGGTCGTCGTCGAACCGAAGCTGGCCGCCAACGCGCTGCGCTGGGCGGTCCGCGAGATGGAGGAGCGCTACAAGACGCTCGCCGCCTTCGGGGTGCGCAACATCGAGCAGTTCAACCGCAACCTGAAGGCGTCGATCGACGCCGGCGAGGTGCGCACCGATGCGAAGAACGGCGAGCCGCTCAAGCCGCTGCCGTTCATCGTCGTGGTGATCGACGAGCTGGCCGACCTGATGATGGTGGCGTCCAACGAGGTCGAGCAGTCGATCTGCCGCCTCGCGCAGATGGCGCGCGCGGTCGGCATCCATCTGATCCTCGCCACGCAGCGGCCGTCGGTCGACGTCATCACCGGCCTGATCAAGGCCAACATGCCGTCGCGCATTTCGTTCCGCGTGTCCTCGAAGGTCGATTCGCGGACGATCCTGGACGCCAACGGCGCCGAGCAGCTGCTCGGCCGCGGCGACATGCTGTTCCTGCCGCCGGCCTCGTCGCGGGTCATGCGCCTGCATGGCGCCTACATCTCCGAGCAGGAGAGCGCCCGTCTCGCCAGCTTCCTGCGCAAGCAGGGCCAGCCGTCGTACGACCGCTCGATCACCGACGAGGAGAAGTCGGCCGATACCATGGCCGGCGGTTTCGAGAAGGACGACCTCTACGACGAAGCGGCGCGCATCGTGGTGTCGAGCGGGCAGGCGTCGATCAGCTACCTGCAGCGGCGCCTGCGCATCGGGTTCAGCCGGGCGGCACGGCTCGTGGACATGATGGAAGCCGAAGGACTGGTGTCGAGCGGCCAGGGCGGCAAGGCCCGCGAACTGCTCGTGCCCAAGGACTACTTCGACGAGGTGGACGCGCAACTGCGCTGAGGACTCTTCATGCGACGCAGCTTACGCATCATCGCCGTGGCGACGCTCGCCCTGGCGCTCGGCCTGCCGGCCGACGCCCAGCGCCGCCGCACGAGCAGCAAGAAGCGCTCGACGCCGGTCAGCCAGGTGTCGAAGTCGCGCACCGCGTCGACGGCGTACGAGCGGACGCTGGCCCGCGAGCGCTCGCTCCGATCGTCGCGGCGCAAGGCCCCGCTGTCGCAGATGCGGATCGTGATCGAGGAGTACGAACTCATCGCCCGCAGGTGGCCGCGCAGCGGCTACGCCGACAACGCGCTGTGGAATGGCGCCAACCTCGCCTACGACGCCAACATCTCCTACGGTGCCCGCCAGGAACGCGACAGCGCCATGACGCTGCTGCGCTGGCTCGTCAGGGAGTACCCGTCCAGTTCGCTGGCCCGCGACGCACAGACCCGGCTGCGGAAGATCGACGCGGCCGCTCCCAGGACCACCAAGACGGAGACGCGCAGCGCCAAGGCCGCGCCGAAGACGCCGCCCCCCGCCGCCGCCGAATTGGCCAAGGCGAACATCCGGACCGAGGAGGCCGAGCCGAACGCGGCCGACGACGACGCGGCCGAGGCGACGCGCCCGGCAACCGCGCCCAACGCCGCTGCCCCGGCCCCGGCCACGGCGACCGCCGATGCCTCGACACCCCGGACCGCGAGCAACACCCGCGTGACCGTGCGCGACATCAAGCGCGTGGTGCTGCCCGAAGTGGTCCGCGTGACCATCGAGCTCGATGGCGAGGTGGCCTATCACGAGGAAGCGCTGGACAACCCGGCGCGGCGGTTCTTCGACCTGCGCGGCGTCACGCTGCCCCCGCACATCGACGAGGGCGTCCGCGCCTTCGACGATGGCGACGTGGTGCGCGAGATCCGGATCGGCACACATCCCGGCAGCGTGACTCGAGTCGTGGTCGATACCCGCGGCGTCGCCCGGCACAGCCTGTTCACGCTGTACAACCCGTACCGGCTCGTCCTGGACCTGTACCGCGAGCCGGCGCTCACCAAGAGCATCCCGCCGGCGCTGCCGCCCGCGACCGGCGCCGGGCAGCGGCTGCCAGCGCCACTGGCCGGCAGCACGGCCCCGGCCGTTGCAGCGGCCTCGCCGACAGCGGTCGCCGCCGTGCCCGTGCCGTCGACGGCGCCGGTTTCGAAGCCCTCCGCCGAGACACCGCTGCCAGCCACCACGGCGGGACCCAACGTCACGACGACGCCGACCGCGCCGGAGTCCAACAGCACCGGCAGCTACTCACTGGCACGCCAGCTGGGCCTCGGCGTCTCGCGCATCGTCATCGACGCTGGCCATGGCGGGCACGATCCCGGATCGCTCGGCGAGAAGATCCGTGAAGCGGAACTCGTGCTGGACGTGGCCCTGCGTCTGGAGAAGCTGCTGAAGCAGGAGGCGAGCGTCGACGTCGTGATGACGCGCCGGACCGACACGTTCGTCGAACTCGAGGAGCGGACGCGCATCGCCAACCGGCAGAACGCCGACCTCTTCCTGTCGATTCACGCCAACTCGAGCCGCCGCAAGACGGCGCAGGGCATCGAGACGTTCGTGCTCAACTTCGCCAATACGAGCGACGCCGAGGAAGTGGCGGCGCGCGAGAACGCGATCGCCAAGGGCTCGATGCGGCAGCTGCCGGACATCGTCAAGGCGATCACGCTGAACAACAAACTCGACGAGTCGCGCGACCTCGCCGAGATGGTCCAGGGCAGCCTGCTGACGAAGTTGCGGAAGACCGAGAGCGAACTGCCCGACCGCGGCATCAAGCAGGCGCCGCTGGTGGTACTGATCGGCGCGTCGATGCCGAGCGTCCTGGCCGAAATCGGTTTCGTCAGCACGCCCGAAGAGGGCGCGCGGCTGAAGACGTCGAAGTACCGCCAGGACATCGCCGAGGCCCTGCGCGACGCCGTCCTGCGGTATCAGCGATCGCTGAAGAGCACGACGAGCACCGCGCGCAGACAGTGACCGCTGTCGATCCCTACCCCTCTCTCAACGAGATGTGGTCTTCGCTGTCCTTGTCGGGACCGCCCCACCCGAGGCGGTGCTTGACGAAGACGAGGACGGCGCCGAGCACCGCGCCGAGGATCAGCGATCCGATGACCGCGACGGCGACGATCCCGAGCGAGCCGAGCAGGACGTCGGCCACGCCGGTCTCCTTGGTCACCGGCCCCACCTGCACGCGCGGCTCGTCCTTCTGGATCGACATCAGCGGCACGTCGCGATCGCGCTCGCCGGGTCGACGCAACACGCCGGTGCCGGCCTTCCCGCGCTCGCCCTCGGGCAACGCTGGCGGGGTGGCGCCTTGCTCGGCTGGAGCGGTCGCCTTCTTCGTCGGATCCGGCTGAGCGGGCTTTGGTGCGCTGCCCTGGCGCGCGTCAGCCTGGCTGCGCTGTGGCGGCGATTGAGGCGCCGGATCGGGCAGGCGCACGTCCACCGATCAGACCCAGGTGCCAGCCGTCCGGGCGAGTTCGACGAGCGTACGCACGGCGACGCCGGTCGGCCCCTTCGGCTGCCAGGGCTTGGGCTCGTCGGCCCACGCCGTGCCGGCGATGTCCAGGTGGGCCCACGGCGTGTCGCCCGTGAAGGCCTTGAGGAAGAGCGCCGCGCTGATCGCCCCGCCGTACCTGGTGCCGGCGGCGTTCACCATGTCGGCGATGTCGCTCTTGAGGAGTTCCTTGTAGTCGTCGTTCATCGGCAGCGGCCAGAGAAAATCCCCGGCTCGCCCGCCGGCCTCCTGCACCGCGTCGCGCCAGCGGTCGGGCGCACCGAACAACCCGGAGGCCACCCGCCCCAGCGCCACCGCGCACGCACCGGTCAGCGTCGCGATGTCGACCAGATGGGTGGCGCCGAGTTTCTGCGCGTACCACAAGGCATCGCCGAGCACCAGCCGGCCTTCGGCGTCCGTGTTGGTGATCTCGACGGTCAGTCCGCTGGCGCCGGTGAGCACGTCGCCCGGCCTGAACGCCGTCCCGCTCGGCATGTTCTCGACGGCGGCGATCACCCCGATCACCTTCGACGGGGCGCCGACGCGGGCCAGCGCATGGAACGCACCGATGACCGCCGCGCCGCCGCACATGTCGTACTTCATGCGGTCCATGTTGTCGGCCGGCTTGATGGAGATGCCGCCGGTGTCGAAAGTCACGGCCTTTCCAACGAGGCCCAGCACGGGGCCGGCAGACGGACCGGCGGCGCCGCCGGGCGTGTAGGTCAGGACGACCATCCGCGGCACGTGCGCGCTGCCCTGCGCCACGCCGAGCAGCAGTCCCATGTGGTGCGCGTGCAGCTGCGCCTCGTCGAGCACGTCCACCTGCACCGCCGTGCCGGCAAACAGCTCCTGCGCGCGTTCGGCGAGCACCTTGGGCGTGAGGACGTTGGGGGGCTCGTGGGCGAACGCCCGGGCGATGTTGGTGGCCTCGCCGAGCACGCCGCCGAGCGCCACCGCGTCGCTCGACGTCGCCGCGCCGCCCTCGGCCACGACGATGGCCGCCGACTGCAGGTCGGCGAGCTTGCGGTCCTTCGTCTTGTAGGCGTCGACGTGAAAGGCCGCCATCGTCAGGCCTTCGGCGAGGGCCCGGACGATCGCGTCTCCCTGGAGGACGCCATGGCACAGGACCGCGACCCGCCCCTGCCCGCGCGCCCGGCAGGCCAGGCCCGCGGCTGTCCCCAGGCGGCGTGCGACGTCGGGCGTGACGGCCGATGCGGCCCCCGCCCCGAGTGCCAGCACGCGTCCCGCGGTCAGCCCGGCCGACGCCAGCCAATGCTGTTCGCACACCTCGCCCTTGAGTTCCCGTGTGCCGCGCAGTCCGGCCAACGGCTCACGCACGTCGTCCGGTAGATCGGGCGGCAGCGTGTCGGCGTCGCTGAACACCGGCACTGCCAGTACATCGGCCTCGACGCTGGAGGCCGGGCCGACGACCAGGCGCAGCGACGGGGTCGTGTAGAAGACGTGCGACATGCCGGCGATTGTATACCGCGGGTTTCGTGCTTGAGCCGGCCCGGAGCCGGCGCTACGATGCCGGGACGGGCCCGGGTTCGAGATCGAGAGGAACGATGACGCGCAGGTGGGCAGCAGCAGTGCTGGTGGCGGTGTGCAGTACGGTGCCCATGGCCGTCGCCCAGGACGGCGGGCAGGGGAAGCCGCAGGCCAAAGACGATGACGATGCGCGGCCGGAGATCACGCTGAAGGTCGCTCCCCTCATCGCCTTCTCCCCTGCCAAGGTCACCGTCCGCGCCGAGTTCAGGGGCGGCGCCCGCGACTACGAACCCTTCTACTGCACGACGATCGTGTGGGACTGGGACGACGGCACGACGTCGGAGAACACGCCCGACTGTCCGCCGTACGAATCGGGCACGAGCGAGATTCGGCGCTACCTGTCGAACACGCACACGTTCACGATGGCCGGCCGCTACAACGTTCGCCTGCGGATGAAGAAGGGCGACAAGGTGGTGGGCGGCGCGTCGACGGTCGTACAGGTGCGGCCAGGTCTTCGCGACCAGAGCATCGATCCGCCGCAGTAGGAAGGCGGAACGCCGAACGTCGGAACGACGAACGTCAGAAGCGGCCCAGTGGTTCGGCGACCGTGAACGCCGCCGAGGTCACGGCCTCGACGGCGTCGAGCGTCGTGTCCTCGGCCAGTTCGCGCAGCACCAGTCCGGCCGGAGTCACGTCGATCACGGCCAGCTCGGTGACGATGCGGTGCACGACGCCGACGCCGGTCAACGGCAGCGTGCAGCGCGGCACGATCTTGGGCTGGCCGTCGCGTGTCGCGTGCTCCATCGCAATCACGACGCGCTGGGCGCCGGCGACCAGATCCATGGCGCCGCCCATCCCCTTGACCATCTTCCCGGGCACCATCCAGTTGGCGAGGTTGCCCGCCTCGTCGACTTCGAGCGCCCCGAGCACCGTCACGTCGATGTGCCCGCCCCGGACCATCGCGAACGAGTCGGCTCCGTTGAAGAACGCCGAACCCGGCAATGCGGTGACGGTCTCCTTGCCGGCGTTGATCAGGTCGGGATCGACTTCGTCGTCGGTCGGATAGGGCCCGACGCCGAGCAGGCCGTTCTCCGAATGGAGCACGATGTCGATGCCCGGCGGCACGTGACTGGCCACCAGGGTCGGCAGGCCGATGCCGAGGTTCACGTAATCGCCGTCTTTCAGTTCGGCGGCGACGCGCCGGATGATGCGTTCTCGCTTGTCCATGTCGGGGCGCCCTGTTGGCGCGTTCGTGGAACGCGCCCTACCTTGTTGCACCGGTCGCGGTGCCGCTCACCGGGTGATGCGCTTCTCGATCCGCTTCTCGTACGGACCGCCGCGCAGGACGTGCGTCACGAAGATGCCTGGCGTGACGACGACGTCGGGGTCGAGCGTGCCCGGTGTGACGAGCGCTTCGACCTCGGCAATCGTCGTCCGCGCCGCCGTCGCCATCACGGGATTGAAGTTGCGCGCCGTGCGGTGGTAGACGAGATTGCCGTGCGTGTCGCCCGTCTGGGCCTTCACGAAAGCGAAGTCGGCGCGCAGCGGCGCTTCGAGGACGTAGTGCACGCCGTCGATCTCGCGCGTCTCCTTGCCCTCGGCCACGACGGTGCCGTAGCCGGTCGGCGTGAAGAAGCCGCCGATGCCGGCGCCACCCGCCCTGATCCGTTCGGCGAACGTGCCCTGGGGAATGAGCTCGACCTCGAGTTCGCGCGCCAGGAACTGCCGCTCGAACTCCTTGTTCTCGCCGACGTAGGTCGACACCATCTTGCGCACCTGCCTCGCGCGCAGCAGGATGCCGATCCCGAACTCGTCGACGCCGGCGTTGTTGCTGATGATCGTGAGATCGCGCGTGCCGCGCCGGTGCAGCGCCGCGATCAGCGTCTCGGGGATGCCGCAGAGTCCGAAGCCGCCCATCATGATCGTCGCGCCGTCCGGGACGAGCGCTGCCGCCTCGTCCGCGCTGGCGATGGTCTTGTCCATGTCGAGGGCAGTATAGGGCGGACGCAGGAGGTCAGGAGGTCAAGGACCTGGCCGTGACTAATCCCTGTCGATCGGAATCTTCGCGTCGTACCGTTCCTCGCGGTAGGGCACGAAGCCGATCCGCTGGTAGTTGCGCAGGGCGGAGGGATGGTCCAGCGAACAGGTGTGGAGCCAGACGCGGTCGGGGCCGCTCGTCCACGCCTCGCGGGCGGCAACGGTGAGCAGGGCAGGACCGAGGCGGCGACCGATGAACTCCGGCAGCAGGCCGAAGTAGCCGATCTCGACCTCGTGCGCCGTCCTGTGCAACTCGAACCAGCCGGCCGGCGTCCCGCCGACGGTCAGCAGCCAGATCTCGATCCCCCCCGACGTCAGGTGCTCGGCGACGCGGGCATCGCTCCAGTCCCATCGATCGAGCCAGTGCCAGGGACGGCCGACCTCGCGGTACAGATAGCGGTACAGCGAGCCTGGCACTTCGTCGAGCCGGCCGACGACGGCGCTGGCATCCGGGAACCCGCATGGCTGCACCTGCGAGGCCGAACGCATCTCGAGGAACGTGCGGGTGGCCGGCCGGTGCAGCAGACGCCTGACGCCGCGGCCGGGCCGCTGACCGTCGAACGTCGTGCGCCAGCGCCGGCCGTCCTGCAGCAGCGGCTGGATGGGGCCGGCGCCGTTGAGGCCGGTACCGTCTCGCAGCGCGTCGCCGTGCGGCAACGCGGCACGCAAGGCGTCGAGGGCATGCGCGACATGCGTCGCGTTGGTGGACAGGATGTCGAGCCAGAGGGCCGGCGAACTGCCGGCCAGGCGCGTCGTGTCGGCCAGTCCCGGCCCGGCGAACTGCAGGCCGTCGGCGGCGACCTCGCGCCCGACGACCGCCATCAGGCAGCTGCTCACGAGCTGCGGCAGATGGCTCACATAGGCCATCAGATGATCGTGCTCACCGGCGCCCATCACGACCGGACGCGCCCCGATCCCGACAACGAGCTGCGTGAGCCGCGCGAGCGCCTGGCCGACGCCGTCGACGCCAGTCGCACCCTCGACGTCGGGCGTCAGGATCCACGGCCGGTTCACGAACAGCCCGGCATCGGCGTGAGCGAACCCGCTCTGCGTGCTGCCCGCCATCGGATGTCCGCCGAGGAAGCGCACATCCGCCCGCTGCCGCGCGTGATCGACGATCGCCTGCTTGGTGCTGCCGAGATCGGTCACCAGCGTCCGCGGACCGGCGTGCGGCGCGCACGCGTCGAACAGGCGCAGGTTCTCGAGAACCGGGGCGCCGAGCACGACCAGATCCGCAGCCGCGGCGGCAGCCGGAGTCGAGACGAGCGTGAAGTGTTCGCGCACCTTCGGATCGGCCGCCGGGTCGAGCACCTCGATCCGGACGTCCGGCCAGATGGCGCGAACGCCCAGCCCCAGCGACCCGCCGATCAGCCCGCAGCCGACGAGCAGGATGCGATCGAAGGGTGCGGGATCGCTCACTGCCCCCAACCGCGGCGCGCCACCGGCTCCTGGCAGATGCTGCGGCCAATCGCCGGCGCGATGATGCGCAGTTCCGCCATCAGCCGCTCGAACTGCCCGGGATACATCGACTGCGCGCCGTCGCTCAGCGCGGTGTCGGGGTCGCAGTGCACCTCGATCAACAGACCGTCGGCCCCTGCCGCGACCGCCGCGCGCGCCATCGGCGCCACCTTGTCGCGGCGCCCCGTGCCGTGACTCGGGTCGACGAACACCGGCAGGTGGCTCAACTTCTTGACGACCGGGATCGCAGAGATGTCGAGCGTGTTGCGGGTGTAGCTCTCGAACGTGCGGATGCCGCGCTCGCACAGCATCACGTCGGTGTTGCCGCCGGCCAGCAGGTACTCGGCCGACAGCAGCCACTCCTCGATCGTCGCCGAGATGCCGCGCTTGAGCAGCACCGGCTTGCGGACCTTGCCGAGTTCGCGCAGCAGCGTGAAGTTCTGCATGTTGCGCGCGCCGACCTGGTAGATGTCGACGTACTCGCCCATCAAGGCGATCTGGCTCGTGTCCATCACTTCGGAGACCAGCTTGAGATTGTGCGCGTCGGCAGCCGCGCGCAGCATCTTCAGCCCCTCTTCGCCGAGCCCCTGGAAGCTGTAGGGCGAGCTCCGCGGCTTGAAGGCGCCGCCGCGCAGCACCTTGGCGCCGGCGCGCCGCACCGCCGCCGCGGTGCTCATCACCTGCGCTTCGTTCTCGGCCGAACACGGGCCGGCCATGACGATCACCTCATCGCCGCCGATCCGCAGATCGCCGATGGTGATCACCGTGTCCTCCGGCCGGAAGGTGCGGCTGGCCAGCTTGTAGGGCTCGGTGATCCGCATCACCTCCTGCACGCCGTCGAGCACCTCGAGCAGCCGGGCGTCGTGCTTCTCGCCGCCTCCCACCGCGCCGATCACCGTGCGGAGCGACCCCGTGGATCGATGGACGTCGAACCCCATCTGCACCAGTTGCGCCACCACGCGCTGGATCTGATCCTCGCTCGCGCGTTCCTCCATCACCACGACCATGTCCCAGTCCCTTCACGGTAGCCTGCGGCCCGCCGCCTGCAGCCTACGAATCTCCGGTTTGCCCCTCGTGCTGCTTCGAGACCACTCGCTCGAGACGGCGCGCTTCGTCGATGATCCGTTCGAAGAGCCGTATCATCGCCTCGCCGTCGAGCGGCCCCGGATTGACGCGGCGCACGTGGTCCAGCACTTCACGCTCGCGGCCGGGCTGATAGATCGCCATCCCGGCCGTCTTCTTGATCTCGCCAATCTCGAGTGCGCACGCGGCACGTTCGTTCAACAACCCGACGATCTGTTCGTCGAGCGCGTCGATACGGTCGCGCAGCGCGCGCATCCGCCAGTCCGCATCGCTCATGCTTCGGCTCCCCGCAGCCAGCGCACGAACGCGCCGACCCGGTCGGCCAGGTCCGGCGACTCGCCGTGCTGCGCCACCTGCGCCACCAGCGCGCTGCCGACGACGGCAGCGTCGGCATAGCGCCCGACATCGACGATGTGCTCGGGTCGTGAGAGGCCGAAACCGAGTGCCACGGGCAGCGTCGCGTCCTCGCGGATGCGCTCGACCAGCGCCCGCGCATCCTCGGCGACCTGCTCGCGTACCCCGGTGACGCCGAGCCGCGAGATGGCGTAGAGGAAGCCCTGTCCGAGCGCATCGGCCCGCGCCACCCGCGCCTTCGTCGTCGTCGGGCTGAGCAGGAAGATGGGCGCCAGGCCGTGGCTCACGAGCAGATCGCGGGTCGGCCCTGCCTCTTCGAGCGGCAGGTCGAGCAGGAGCACGCCGTCCACCCCGACCTCGGCGGCGCGCGCCGCAAACGCCTCCACGCCGTAACGGACGACGGGATTGGCGTAGCTGAAGAGAACGAGCGGGGCCGCGACGTCCTTGCGGAGGTCGCCGACGAGATCGAGCACACCCCGCAGCGTCGTCCCGGCCCGGAGCGCCCGTTCCGACGCGCGCTGGATCTCGGGACCATCGGCGAGCGGATCGGAGAACGGGACGCCGATCTCGATGACGTCGGCGCCTGCCTCGTCCACCGCACGGATCACGGCGCCGGATTTCTCGAGGGTCGGGTCGCCGCCCGAGACGAACGCCACCAGTCCCGTGCGCTGTTCCTGCCGCATGCGGCCGAAGGCCGAATCGAGACGCGTGCTCATGCCTGCCCCTCGACCAGATGCTGGATGCTCTGGACGTCCTTGTCGCCGCGCCCGGAGAGGTTCACGAGGACGAGCCCGCCGCGCCCGACCTCGCGCGCGATCGGCTCCACCGCGGCCACGGCGTGGGCCGATTCGAGCGCCGGCAGGATGCCCTCGAGCCGTCCGAGGCGCTGGAACGCCGCGAGCGCTTCGGGATCGGTGGCGTAGCGGTATTCCGCCCGGCCCTGCGCGAGCAGGTCGGCGTGCTCCGGGCCGACCGCCGCGTAGTCGAGACCCGCCGACACCGAGTGCGTGAGTTCGATGTTGCCGGCTTCGTCCTGCAGGACGAACGTGCGCGTGCCCTGCAGCACCCCCGGCGCGCCGCCTGCGAAGCGAGCCGCGTGCCGGCCGCTGACGATGCCCTCGCCGCCGGCCTCGACGCCGATGAGGCGCACCGACGCGTCCGCGATGAAGGCATCGAAGAGGCCCATGGCGTTGCTGCCGCCACCGACGCAGGCCACGGCGGCATCGGGCAGCCTGTCGTACTGCGCCAGGCACTGCACGCGCGCCTCCTCGCCGATCACCGACTGGAACTCGCGGACCATCAGCGGATACGGATGCGGGCCGAGGGCCGAACCGAGCAGGTAGTACGTGTCGCGCACGGTGGCCACCCAGTCGCGCATCGCCTCGTTGATGGCGTCCTTCAGCGTCCGCGATCCGGAGTCGACGCCGCGCACGTCGGCGCCCAGCATCCGCATCCTGAAGACGTTGAGGGCCTGGCGCGCCATGTCGTCGACGCCCATGTAGACGACGCACTGCAGGCCGAGGAGCGCGCACACGGTCGCCGTCGCCACGCCGTGCTGGCCGGCGCCGGTCTCGGCCACGATGCGCTGCTTGCCCATGCGGCGGGCCAGAAGCGCCTGGCCGAGCGCGTTGTTGATCTTGTGCGCGCCGGTGTGCGCGAGATCCTCGCGCTTGAGCAGGATGGTGGCGCCGCCGCAGGCCTCGGTGAGCCGGGCCGCTTCGTAGAGCGGCGTCGGGCGTCCGACGAACTGCCGCAACAGCCCTTCGAACTCCGCGATGAACGACGCGTCGGTGCGCACCTCGAAGTACGCGTCGGTGAGCGCCTCCATCGGCGCGACGAGCGTTTCGGGCACGAACCTGCCGCCGAACTCGCCGAAGTAGCCGCGGGCGTCCGGGTCGCGCCGGCCGAACACCGGCCGTCCCCTGCCCTCCTGCGTCGCTGCGATGGTCATGCGTCTCTTCCTGTCGTCGGCGGCGCGCCGGCATCGAGCGTGGCCGGCGCGTCCGTGATCTGTGAATGTCTCTGGGCGAGCGCCGCATCGGCGGCGCGGACCGCGGCCACGAACGCCCGCACGCGATCCGGATCCTTGAGGCCGGGAGCCCGTTCGATGCCGGACGCCACGTCCACGCCCCAGGGGCGCACGCGCCGCACCGCGTCGGCGACGTTGTCCGGCGTGAGGCCGCCGGCCAGCACCAGCGGCCGCGTCGCGGCGATGCGGGCCGCCAGCGCCCAGTCCACCGTGCGGCCGGTGCCGCCGACGGCGACCGGGTCGTGCGCGTCGACGAGGATGCCGGCCCGCGCCGTCTGCCACGGACTGTCGCCGTAGGCCTCGACCACCAGTGCCTTGAGCACCGGGCGCGGAAACCTCGCCCAGGGCTCCGGCTGCTCGGCGCCGTGCAGCTGCACCCCCGACAGGCCGACCGCGTCGGCCACGGTGCGGACGTGATCGGGCGTTTCGTCGACGAAGACGCCGACCGTCGCGACGAGCGGCGGCAGGACGCGGACGATCGCCTGGGCGCGGGCGATGTCGACGGCCCGTCTGCTTGCCGGCCAGAAGATCAGCCCGATGGCGTCGGCGCCGGCCTCGACGGCGAGGAGCGCGTCCCCGGGCGAGGTGATGCCGCACATCTTGATGCGCGTCATCGCGAGGCCTCGAGCGACGATGCCGCCTCGGCGATCACGCCGGCCAAACTCGCGCCCGGATCCGGATCGGTCATGAACCGCTCACCAATCAGGAAGGCGCCGTAGCCGGCCGCGTGCAGCGCCGCCAGGTCGGCGCCGGTGCGCAGGCCGCTCTCGGCAACGCGGACCCGCGCCGAGGCGATCAGCGGCGCGACCCGGTGCGAGGTCTCGATCGACACCGCCAGCGTCTTCAGGTTGCGGTTGTTGACCCCGACGATCGTCGCGCCGGCATCGATCGCCCGCCGCGCCTCGTCCTCGTCGTGGACTTCGGTCAGCACGTCGATGTCGACGGCACGCGCGTACGCGAGCAGGCGCTCGAGCGTCGGCTGGTCGAGCGCCGCCACGATGAGCAGCACGGCGGACGCGCCAGCGACGACGGCTTCCACGATCTGGTACTCGTCGACCACGAAGTCCTTGCGGAGCACGGGCAGCGACGGGTGGGCCGCCCGCACCGCCTCGAGATGGTCGAGGTGGCCGTCGAAGAACCCCGGTTCGGTCAGCACGGAGCAGGCGGCCGCCCCGGCGGCCGCGTACTGCCCTGCGATCGCCACCGGGTCGTACACCTGCCGAAGCACGCCCTTCGACGGCGATCGCCGCTTGCACTCCGCGATCACCCTGATGGCGGGCGCGTGCGCAGGCAACGGCTCGCCGGGGCGCCCGGCCAGCGCCTCGACGAACGACGGCCGCGTGACGCTGCCGGCCGCCTGCTCGAGCCCAGCCAGCGGGACACGAGTCCGCGAGACCTCGACGCGCTTGCGGGCCGACGCAACGATCGCGTCGAGCACGGACGGCACGGGCTGCCCGCTCATGGCTGCCGTCCCTCGGACGCGTGCGACACGGCGACGAGCCGGTCGATGGTCCGCGTCGCCGCGCCGCCGTCGATGGCGGCGCCGGCCATCGTCACGCCCTCGGCGACGGTCGGGGCCCGACCCGCCACGAACAGGCCCGCGCCTGCGTTGAGCAGCACGATGTCGCGCACCGGCCCCTTCTCGCCGTCGAACACGCGGCGGGCCACGACGGCGTTGTCGGCCGCATCGCCGCCGCGAAGGTCGTCGAGCTGGCCTTTCGCCAGGCCGAACGTCGTCGGGTGCACGAAGAACGTCCGCAGCAGGCCGTCGCGGCACTCGGACACCTTCGTGTAACCGGTCGTCGACAACTCGTCGAGGCCATCGGCCGCGTGCACGACCCACACGTGCGCCGATCCCAACAGGCCCAGCGCCCGGGCCACGAGTTCGGTCAGCTCCGGCCGCGGCACGCCGACGAGCTGACGCGTGGTGCCGGCGGGATTTGTGAGCGGTCCGAGGAGGTTGAACGCGGTGCGCACGCCAAGTTCACGACGCACCGGCGCGGCGTGCCGCATCGACGGGTGGAACGTCGGCGCGAACAGGAACGCGATGCCGGCCTCGTCCAGACAGCGCGCGACCGTGGCGGGCGTCGCCGCGACGTCGACGCCGAGCGCCTCGAAGACGTCGGCGCTGCCGCAGCGGCTCGACACCGAGCGGTTGCCGTGCTTGGCGACGCGGACGCCGCAGGCCGCGACCACCACGGCCGCCATCGACGACACGTTCACGGTGCCGGCGTTGTCGCCGCCGGTCCCGCACGTGTCGAAGACCTCGCCCGGTGCGGCCGGCAGCGGCACGGCGGCGGCTCGCATCGCGCGCGCCAGACCGACGAGCTCCTCGGGGCGCTCGCCCTTCGACCGCAGCGCCATCAGCAGCCCGGCGATCTGCGCCGGCGTCGCGTCGCCGCGCATCACCGTGGCCATGGCGGCTGCCGCCTCGTCGGTCGTCAGCGCCTGATGGCGTTGCAGCTTCTCGAGCAGGGGCGCGAACATCACAACTCCAGGAAGTTGCGCAGCAGGTGATGACCAGGACCGGTCAGCACCGACTCGGGATGGAACTGCACGCCGTGCATCGGATAGGTGCGGTGCCGCAGCCCCATCACCGTGCCGTCGCCGACCGTTCGCGCCGTGACCTCGAGGTCGTCGGGCAGTCCGTCCGGCGACACGACGAGACTGTGGTAGCGCGCCGCTGTGAAGCCCTGCGCGATGTCCTTGAAGACGCCCTTGCCGTCGTGCTCGACGTCGGACGTCTTGCCGTGCATCAGCACCGGCGCCGAGACGACGCGGCCGCCGAAGGCATGGCCCATCGCCTGGTGGCCGAGACAGACGCCGAGGGTCGGAATCGTCGGGCCGAACGTGCGCAGCACCTCGACGGAGATGCCGGCGTTCTCGGGCCGCCCCGGACCCGGCGAGATCACGATGCGCTCGGGTTGCAACGCCTCGATCTCGCCGATCGTGATCCGATCGTTGCGATGGACGGCAACAGTGGCCCCGAGCTCGCCCAGGTACTGCGCCAGGTTGTACGTGAACGAATCGTAGTTGTCGATCAGCAGAACCATGGTCATCCGGCGTGGCGCCCCAGCGAGTGCGCGAGTTCGAGCGCGCGCAGCACGGCGCGCGCCTTGTTGAGGCTCTCCTCGTACTCGGCCGCCGGGTGGCTGTCGGCGACGATGCCGCCGCCCGCCTGCACGTAGGCCACGCCATCGCGCATCCAGACGGTGCGGATGGCGATGCAGCAATCGAGGTTGCCGGCGAAGTCGAGGTAGCCGACGGCGCCGGCATACACGCCGCGCGGCCGTCCCTCGAGCTCGGCGATGATCTCCATCGCACGAATCTTCGGCGCCCCCGACACCGTGCCGGCCGGGAAGCACGACACCAGCGCATCCAGCCGATCGGCATCGTCGGACAGCGTGCCGACGACGCGCGACACGAGGTGCATGACGTGCGAGTAGCGCTCGAGCGTCATGAACTGCGGCACGCGGACGCTGCCGTAGGCGCAGACGCGCCCGAGATCGTTGCGGCCGAGATCGACGAGCATCACGTGCTCGGCGCGCTCTTTCTCGTCGCGCTTCAGTTCCTCGCCGAGCCGCAGATCCTCGTCGTGGGTCCTGCCGCGCGGACGGGTGCCGGCGATCGGATGCGTCTCGGCCTGGCCGCCTTCGACCCGCACCAGCATCTCGGGCGACGAGCCGACGATCGACAGGCCGCCGACCCGCATGAAGTACATGTACGGCGACGGGTTGACGTGCCGCAGCGCGCGGTAGACGGTGAACGGATCGGCCTGCTGCTGCACCTCGAAGCGCTGCGAGATGACGACCTGGTAGATGTCGCCCCTGGCGATGTACTCCTGTGCGGTCCGGACCGACTGCTCGAACTGCTCGCGCGAGGTCAGGGCGGTGACGACGGGGCCGTCGGCCGGGTCGTCGTTCGGGCCGGCTGCCGCGGCGATCGGCTGCGCGTGAGCCTGTTCGAGCTCGCGCTGGAGGAAGTCCAGCCGGGCGTTGGCGAACTGGTACAGCGACTCCAGATCGTCGCTCGGCGAGATCCGGGCGTTGGCGATCAGCAGGATGCGGTGCTTGACGTGATCGAAGGCGAGCACCGTGTCGAACAGCATGAACGCGGCCTCGTCGCGCGGATCCTGCTGCCCCTCGTACCTGGCCCACACCTGTTGCAGCGCCGGTTCGAACCAGGGCGCCGCGTCGTAGCCGAAGAACCCGACGGCGCCGCCCGTGAAGCGCGGCAGGCCGGGGACGAACGGCGAGCGGTACTCCGCCATGATGCGGCGCAGCGCCGCGACGAAGGTCTCGTCGAGCGCCGCGACGTCACCGCCCTGCTCCAGCACGGCGCGGCCGTCGCGGGCGCGGAGCACCAGGAACGGGTCCTTGCCGAGGAACGAATAGCGGGCCACCTGCTCGCCCCCTTCGACGCTCTCGAACAGGAACGCGTAATCGGAATGTTCCGCAACGCGCAGGAAGGCGGACACCGGCGTGAGCAGATCGGCGAGCAGCTCGCGGCAGACCGGCACGAACGTGCCGCGCCGGGCGAGGTCGACGAATTCGTCGAACGTGGTCTGGGTCATCGCGGACATGAAGGCTCCGGCCCGTGCGCCAGCTGCGGCGCCTCGGCATGAATGGCGGCGCGCATGGCGTCGATCGGCGGCGTGGCGTCGAGCCAGGTCGCCACCTGCGCGGCGGCCTGGCCAATCAGCATCTCGAGGCCGCCGAGCGTGTTGCAGCCGGCCGCCTCGGCGTCGCGCAGGAGGCGGGTGCGGCCCGGGTTGTAGACGAGGTCGTACACCAGCCCACCGCCGGCCAGGGCCTCCGGATCGAGCGGCGACGCGTCGATTGCCGGCGCCGTGCCGATCGGTGTGGTGTTCACGAGCAGATCCCACGTGCCCGAGGCCGGCGGCCACGTCCCGGTGCGCGCCCCGAGCGCCACGAGGGCCTCGGCCTGCTCCCGCCGCCGCGCGTGGACGACGACGTCGGCGCCCTCGGCTCGCAGCCCGGCGACCACGGCGCGGGCCGCGCCGCCGCCACCGAGGACCGCCGCGCGTGCCCCGGCCAGAGGCATGCGTGCCCGCAGCGGTTGCAGGAAGCCTTCGACGTCGGTGTTGCTGGCTGCCCAGCCGCTGGCAGTGCGAGTGAGCGTATTGGCAGCGCCCAGTCGCGTCGCGAGCGGATCGGCATCGACCGCACGGTGCAGCGCGTCCAGCTTGAACGGCGCGGTCACCGACAGGCCGTGCACGTCGAGGGCGCCGGCCATCGCCAGCAGGTCGTCGATGTCGGCGGCCTCGAGCGGGATGTAGACGGCATCGACGCCGAGCGCCTGCAGCGCGGCGTTGTGAAGCGTCGGCGACCAGGAATGCCCGACCGGTCGGCCCGCGACCCCGAACACCCGGGTGCGCGCCGTGTGTCCGCCGACGCGGAATCGCGCCCGCATCTGGTCGGGCGGCACCTGGCCGGGCGCGATCGCCGCCCCGCCATAGGTCCAGGCCGATCCGAAGCGCTCGGGCAGCAACCGCGACGGCAAGCCCGGCGTGCCCATGGCGATGAGCACGACGGGCGTCGGACGCGCGGCCGCCGCGGCCGCTTCGAAGATCAGCTGGTCGGTCAGGCAGCGCGGCGTGACCGCGACCTTCACGACGGCGGGACGCCGAGCCGCCATCGCGCCAACCAGGCCGGGCAGGTCGGCCGGCATGCCCGCGAAGTCGTGCCGTGACAGCACCGTGCGGCCCGGAGCGCCGGCAATCACATCGTCGGTGAACGGCGCATCCCATTCGACATCGACGTACGCGACGCCGAGCGCAAGCGCCTCGCGGAGGATGGCCTCGCGGCTGGCTTCGCCGCCTTCGTGCCGACCACCTTCCCGCACCGGCCGCACCGTCACGATGGCCCGTGAGACCGCCTCCCCGAGAAGGCTCGCCAGGGCCAGGCGAGGCAGGCGGTCGACCCGGAACTCGACCAGGTCGGCCGCGCGCAGGGCGGCCTCACGCGCCGCGGGCAGGGCCTCGGCGGTCAGGTCGGCCAGGGTGGCCACGAGTGTCACGGCAGCGGTCGGCATCGAAGTCACGTGTGCGGATCTACGCGGACCAAAAACAAAGCGCCCCTTCGGCGGGTGGCCGAAGGGGCGCCAGGAACTCCAGGATCGAGTCGTGCTGGTGTGCGCGTGGCTAGAGTGCCACCCCCTCGGCGTTGGAGCCAGACCACCACCAATAGCGGCCCGTGAACGGGACGCGGCGGTTGGACTGCCCAGCGACGAAGGAAAACGCGGCGAACGCCCGCATGACGCGACGACGCTACCAGACTCGTCCGAATGTCGTCAACAATCGTCAAACGCTATGACGCGCAGGCCGGGTTGCTTGACCCTCTCCCGACCGCATGTCATAACCGATCATCTTGCCTGTCGTGTTACACGCCGCTCCTGGTAGGACCCGTCTTCGTTGCGGCCTCAGCCTGGTCGTGCTGGCCCTGCTGCTGCACGTGGTGCCGCTGCCGGCCCGCCTGGCGACCTTCCCCGTGTCCGAGATTCGCCGCGGACAGGTCGGCGAGGGCATCACGCGGATGGACGGTGGCCAGCGCGTGACGTTCAAGGTGCACATCCTGGGCGTGCTGGACGGCGTGATCGGGCCCAAGCGCCAGGTCATCCTCGCGAGGCTCGAGGGAGCCGGACTCGAAGAGACCGGCGTCATCGCCGGCATGAGCGGCAGCCCGGTGTACATCGACGGCCGCCTCGTCGGCGCGGTCGCCTACTCGATGGGGCAGTTTGCCAAGGCCCCCATCGCCGGAATCACGCCGATCGCCGAGATGGTCGACGCCACCGCGGCCGGCACATCGGACTCGCCGCGAACCGTCGCGGCGTTGCCGCTGGACACGCCGCTGACGCCCGCCGCTCTCCGCGAGGCGTTCCTCGCCGCGTTCCCCGGACGTACGGGCACGCCCGTCTCGTCGGCCCTGCTGCCGGCGTTCGGGCTGAACGCCACGAGCAGCCCGGTGCTCAGACCGATTGCCACGCCGATGGCGATGAGCGGCTTCTCGACGCCGATGGGCGCCTGGCTCGCCGAGACCTTCGGCGCCGCTGGCTTCGTCCCTGCGTCGGTCGGCACTGGCGCGGCGCGCGCCGCCGCGGCCGATGCCGCGCCACTCGCCCCCGGCGATGCCGTCGGCGTCAGCCTCGCCCGCGGCGACCTGTCCCTCGGAGCCACAGGCACCGTCACCAGCGTCGAGGGCACGCGCGTGCTGGCCTTCGGACACCCGTTCTTCAACCTCGGGCCCGCCCAGATGCCGATGACCCGCGCGCACGTCGTCACCGTCATCCCGAGCCTGCTGAACTCGATCAAGCTCGCCCAGCTCGGCGAGGTGCTCGGCGTCATGGACCAGGATCGTGCGACGGCGATTGGCGGCACGCTCGGCGTCATGCCGCGCACCATTCCCGTGTCGGTGGCGCTGCAGGCCAATGGCGGCACGGCCCGGACGTTCAGGTTCGATGTCGCGGAAGATCAACTCTTCTCGCCGCTGATCGTCTTCGCCTCGGTCGCCAACGTGCTGCAGTCCTACCAGCGCGAAATCGGTGTCTCGACGATCCGGGTGAAGGGTTCCGCGGAGATCGGCAACGCCGTCCTGAAACTGGACGACGTGTTCGGCGGCGACAGCGCGGTCATTGCCGCATCGGCGGCGCTGGCGGCACCGCTGGCGGCGGTGCTGCGCAGCGATCTGGGCACGCCGCACGTCGGCCGCATCGACCTCCAGTTCGACACCGACGAGCGCCAGCGTTCGACCCGGCTGGATCGTGCCTGGATCGCCGAGCCGCGGCCGCGGGCCGGCGACACCGTCACGCTGATGGTGGAGACGCGCAGTTTCCGCAGTGCCCCGCGCCTCCACCGACTGCCGGTGCCGATCCCCACGACTGCCACCGGACCGCTGCAGCTGCAGGTGATCGACGGCAGCACGCTCGCGCAACTCGAAGGCCGGCGCCGATCGCTCGAACAGGCGCGCTCGGTCGACGAACTCGTCAAGCTGCTCAACGCCGCCCGCCGCGGCGACCGCTGGTACGTCCGCCTCATGCGGCCGGCCGCCGGGTCCGTCGTGAACGGCCGCGACCTGCCGGCGCTGCCCGGCACGGTCATGAACGTCCTCGGCGCCTCACCCGGCGTCGTCAGCACGAGCCTCGATCAGGAAGTGCTCGGCGAATGGGAACTCCCGGCCGATGCCGTCGCCACGGGCCAGCGCACCATCGCGCTCGCGCCTCTCGTTCCGTAATCTTTCGATGACACATGTGTTCCGTTCGTCGCTGGCGCTGGCGGCCCTGCTGGCCGCCGCCGCCTCGCTGCCGATCCGCGCCGCCGGTCCTGCCCGCTGGGAGATCACCAGCAGCGAGCACTGGATGGCCGGCCGCGGCGAGCAGGTGGCCGTCACTCGCGAAGGGCGGCTGACGCTCGGGCCCGGCGTCCGCGTCCTGCACGAGGACGCGTCCCCGACGCTCTGGACCGCCGTCACCGGCCCCGACGGGACGCTGTACGTCGGCACCGGCAACGAGGGACAGGTCCTCGCGCACAAGGAGGGCTCGAGCCGCGTCCTCTGGGACAGCGACGAACTGCAGGTGCACGCGCTCGCCTGGCACGGCGACGCGCTGCTGGCGGCCACCTCACCCGACGGCAAGGTGTACCGCATCGCCCGCAACGGCACCGCGACCGTCTTCTTCGACCCGGAGGAGACCTACGTGTGGGCGTTGGCCGTCGACCGGCAGCAGCAGGTCTACGTGGCGACCGGCGGCAAGGGACGCGTGTATCGCCTGGGCCGCGCCGGCGGCGCGGCGACCACGGTGTTCGAGAGCCCGGCCGCCAACGTCACCGCGCTCAGCGTCGCCGACAACGGCGATCTGCTCGTGGGCACCGACAGCCCGGGACGCCTCTATCGCGTGCCGGCCGGCGGCAAGCCGTTCGCGCTGCTGGACGGCCCGTTCACGCAGGTGCAGGCGATTCGCCCAGGGCCCGGCGGCGTGACGTACGTCCTTGCCGTCTCCCCGTCGGCGAGCCCGGCGGCAGCCGCCCCCGCCGCTCCGTCGCCAGCACCGACGCCGCAGGTCACCACCGAGGTGACGATCGTCGCCGTTGGCGACGGCGCCACGTTGAGCACCGCGCCTTCGGCCGGCGCCTCGGCGACGCCGTCGGCGGCCAGCGCCGGCGCCAAGGGCGCCGTCTACCGGCTCGGACGCGATGGTCTGGTCGACACCTACTGGGAGGCGACCGGGGAACTGCCGTTCGACCTCACGGTCACCAGCAGCGGCCGCCTGCTGGTCGCGGCCGACAACGGCGTCGTCTATGCGCTGGATGGCGATCCCGCCCGGCTGGCCCGCGTCGCACAGATGCCGGCCCGGCAACTCACGCGCATCGTGCCGGCCGGCGATCGGTTCCTCCTCACCGCGTCCAACCCTGGCAAGATCCTCGAACTTTCAGGGACGATCGCGGCGAAGGGCGCCTACACCTCGGAGGTGAAGGATGCGACGACCGGGGCGACCTGGGGTGTGCTCCGTTGGGAAGGCGATCAGCCGCAGGGAACGCAGGTCGCCTTCGCCACGCGCAGCGGCAACACCGGGACACCCGACGACACGTGGGGCGACTGGACGCCGGTCCGCGACGACGAGGGTGTGCTGCGGATCGACAGCCCGCCGGCGCGATACCTCCAGTGGAAGGTCGACCTCACGGGCGCCGCGGCCATCGATGGCGTGACGCTCACCTACCTGCCCCGCAACCAGCGCCCGAAGTTCACGAGCGTCACGGTGCATCCGCCGGGCGTCGTGTTCCAGCAGCCGTTCGGCACGCAGGAGCCCCCCGACCTGGCCGGCTTCCAGTCGACGACGCCGGCGCCGGCCCGCGATCAGGCGATCGCCGCCGCGACCCCGACGAGCACCAATACCGCGGTCGGGCGCCGTCTGTTCCAGAAGGGATTCCAGACGTTCCAGTGGGAAGCCGCCGACCCCGACCGCGACGACCTGCGCTACCAGGTCTGGCTGCGCCGGGCCGGCACGGAGGCGTGGCGTGTGCTCGCCAAGGACCTGGTGGGCACCGTCTACACCTGGGACACGTCGCTCCTGCCAGACGCCCGCTACATCGTGCGCCTCGTGGCCACCGACGCGCGTGCGAATCCGGCGGCCACCGCGCTGCAGGCCGAACGCGAGGCGGGCCCGCTGACCATCGACAACACGCCGCCGGTGATCCGCGTGCGCGGCGGCGCCACCGCGACCAACGAGCCCGACAGCCGGCAAGCCGACGGCGAGCCCAAGGTCGCCGCCGCGACCGCGAGCACCCTTGCCTTCGAGGTGGCTGATGCCGCATCGACGCTCGACCGCGTCGACGTCCTGCTCGCGAGCGGTCAGTGGCGCAGCGTGTACCCGGACGACGGCGTGCTGGACGGATTGAAGGAGCGCTTCACGCTGCCGCTCGCCGACCTGGGCGAGGGACCGCTCGTGCTGCGCGCGACCGACAGCCTGGCCAACCTCGCGACGCTCGAGGTGCAGGTGCCCAGGCGGCCGGCACCGAAGCGGTAGCGCGGTGCGCTGTTCGCACGTAGCCGGGCCGAAGCTCGGCTACGTGGAGATGTCGGCGGGCAGGCAGCGCGACGACGACTGCGGCTTGATCATCTCCGGCCGAACGGTCGTGTGACTCACCAGCCAGACCAGGCTCACCGCGACCGGGCTGCCGGCGCGGCTCGCCGGCTGGAAGCGCGCGGCGTCCTCGAGCGACTGCACGAGGCGGTGGTTCGGCGTTCCTTCGAGCTGCTCGGTCTGCGAGATCCGTCCCTCGCGCGTGACCACCGCGGAGATCGCCAGTTCGACGTCCTCTTCCCTGGCGAGCGAGAGGTCGTTGGCCAGCATCAACGGCATGATGGCTTCAGGCGAGACGCGTGGCGCTTCCATGCCCGGCGCGAACGGCAGCGGCTCGAGATCGGTGCCCGGACCCGACATCGTCTCGACCAGCGCCCGCAGCGAATCGGCACGCTCCGGCGACGGCCCGAGCAGCACGATGGCGGCGGCCAGCCCGGCGCAGGCGATCACGGCCGCAGTCGCGCTGAGGCCTGCCCACACGAGGTGCATGTCGTCGAAGGCACGGCGGACACGGACCGGCCAGGACTGTTCCTGTTCGGCGAATACGCGACTGACCACGGCGCCAGCCAGGCCGTGCAGTTCCGGTTCGTCGCCGATCGCGGCCGAGACCAGCGTCGCCTGCCGGCGCAGCACAAGGCCCAGGTCGTCCATCTCTTCGAGGGCCGTCCGGCACGGCGCGCACTCGCGCAGATGCTGGCAGACCTCGACGTGATCGGCGACGGGCAGTTCGCCGTCGCGGAACGCGGAGAGCTTCGGGGACACCGAGGTGCAGGTGCTCGTCATCATGACCGCTGCAACTCCCCTCGCAGGAGCTGGCGCGCCCGCGCCAGCCGCGACTTGACCGTGCCCACCGCGACGTCGAGCGAGAACCCGATCTCTTCGTAACTCAGGCCGTCTATCTCGCGAAGGATCAGTGCGGTGCGCTGGTCGAACGGCAGCTCGCGCAGCGCCTGCCAGACCCGATCGGCCTGCTCCTTCTGACGCAGCAGCCGTTCCGGACCCCAGTCGTCGTTGGGCGAGGACAGGTCGCCGTGCGCGGAGACGTGCTCGTCGAGCGGCACCTGCGCCGACTGCTTGCGCCGCCGCCACCAGCGCTGCCGGTTGCGCGCCTGGTTGACGACGATGCGGTAGATCCAGGTGCGAAGGGCGGACTGCCCGCGGAAGCGATCGAGCATCCGGAAAACGGTCAGGAACACGTCCTGGGAGAGGTCCATCGCCTCTTCCTTGTCCCCGAGCAGGTGGAAGGCGAGCTGGAACACCATCCGCTGGTGTGCTTCCACCAGCTCGGTGCTCGCAAACTCGTCGCCGGCCAGGCAGCGCGAGACGAGCGCAGCTTCCGCGTCGCTGACGCCAGACCAGTCGAGGGTGACGGGCTTCATCGAGATTTCACCTGACACTCGAATTGCACCTCCTGAGCGTACCGATGACTGGTTGGACACCGCAACAGCGGAAATGTTCCTTGTGGGCCAAAAAGGCAACACACGTCGGTCATGGTACCCGGAAGCTCGTCCCTGGCTCGTCCAGGCCGAGCCGTCGCACGAGCTTGCTGAGGCCCTGGCGCGTGACCCCGAGGTCGCGCGCCGCCATCGTCGGTCGGCCGCCGGCCCGAGAGAGCGCGTTGCGGACGTAGGTGGCCTCGAACTCGCGACGGGCCGCTTCGAGGCCGGTCCCGGCTCCCGGTGCCGGCTCCCCTGCGAGGCGGACCTCCGGCGGCAGGTCGTCGAAGGTCACGCGACCGCGCGGCGGCACCCGTACTGCCAGCGCGGCCAGCGTGTTCTGCAGTTGCCGGACGTTGCCCGGCCAATCGAAGCGGGCCAGCGCGTCGAGCACGCGGCCGTCGAGGCGCGCCCGGCTGCCGACGCGCGCCGTGCAGTCGTGCCAGAAGTGCCGTGCCAACAGCGGCACATCGTCTCGCCGCTCGCGCAGCGACGGCATGCGCACGCGGAC
>CBIHOS010000009.1:0-55479 GCA_966211945.1 uncultured bacterium | reverse complement strand
CGACTGATGGCACGCGTGGGTACATCGCCGATCGGTACGTGTCGCCGATCACCACCAGCATGATTGTCGAGCTCGAACGACGTGCTGATGGCTGGAAGATCGTAACGATCGGTTACGCCGGCGATTGAGGAGGCACGCGCACTCGCTGCCACTCAAGCCCTTCAGCTCAGTGCCGGATAGCCCGACCTGGCCTAGGACAACTTTGTCAGATCTCATGATCGATCTCAGTCACTGATGGTATCGATCAGTTCTTTACGTTGGTCATGCGATCCCCGAGTGGGTAGGCTGCGGTGCAGTGCTCCCGCGCAATGCGCCGGCGTGGCTGGATCGGTTGAGCACATGGCTCGGTCCCTTCGAGTCCTGCTTTGGGCATGCCGCCCAGCGCGGGGCGTTTCGTCGGTATCTGCTGGGCCTGCTGAGCGACAGTCGCCGCAAGTCGATGAGCGCGATGCTGGCACGCGTCGGCGACCCCGGCACCTACCAAGCGTTCCAGCATTTCATCACCGACGCCCCGTGGACGGCGGCCCTGCTGTGGCGGCGACTGCGTGCGGTGATTCCGGATCGCGAAGGAGTGCTGATTCTCGACGGCACGAGCTTTAGTGACCGAACCCATCGACGACACTTCCACCGGCAAGTTGATGGAAGGCGTGCTGGCTGCGTTCGCGCAGTTCGACAACGACGTGCGCTCGGACCGCAGGCGGGCCGGCATGAAGGCCGCGCTCGAACTCGGACGTTGGGTGTTCCTCGCCCCGATCGGCTACATCAATGCGCCGCGCGCCCTGGGCAAGAGCCTGATGCCCGACCCGGAACGCGCGCCGCTCGTGCGGCGGGCCTTCGAGGAGTACGCAACCGGACGGTTCACGAAGCAGCAGTTACTGCAGCAGGTGACGGCCCGGGGACTGCGCAACCGACGTGGCCAGCCTCTCAGCTCTCAGGCGAGCGGGATGCTGCTCCGCAATCAGCTCTACGCCGGCATCGTTGACGTCGCCGAGTACGAGGTGCGCGGCGGCGAGGGACTTCGAGCCGCTTGTCAGCGAGGACATCGTCTACCGGGTTCAGGCCGTCTGTCGGGCCGAATCATCCAGCCATTACGCCTGCGACCAGTGTCGTCCGGGTTGTCGCGCTCAATGCGACGAAAGCCAGGCTCGAGACCGTGTTCGGGATGGAGCTGGCTCGGCCTCGCCGGACACCGAGAAGTGACGCTTCGCGAAGGCACGGCCAGAGCCGGACTTCAGGTAGCGCTCGAAGCGAAGGGCGGTGGCCTCGTCGGTGAACTCGATGGCGACGTGCAGTTGCCATGGGCGGTGCTTGAGCGTGTGAACGCAGCGGCCCGCGTTGTGGTCAGCGAGGCGGAGCGGCACATCGTTGGTCACCCCAACGTAGAACGCTTGCGGTTGGGTCGCTGTCGTGACGACGTAGACGAAGCGCTTGGGTCCGGACATGGCGCCGTCGCCCGCAAGGCCGATGCCGAACGCCGCAATCAGGCCATCGTCGAAAGCCACACGAGAGGTGTGCAGCTTCTGCCAGCGCAAGCGGCCGCGGAGGCTGCAATTCTGGAGACCCCGAGGCCCTCCTCCGCTCCCGCGGAGTTTCGGCGGCATCCTTCGCGAGACGAACTCGCGCGAACGTCAAATGTGCGTGAAGAATTCAGACTCGGCAGAGGGCTTGCCGAGCCGTAGCCCGCGTCCCCAGGGGGGCTTGCCGAGCCGTAGCTCGCGTCCCCAGGGGGCTTGCCGAGCCGTAGCTCGCCCGGTAGGGCGAGCGAAGGATGGTGGACCTGACCGGGATCGAACCGGTGACCTCCTGAATGCCATTCAGGCGCGCTCCCAGCTGCGCTACAGGCCCACGCAAGACTCCTGAGTATAGCCAATCGCGCCGCGGCGCGCAAAGCCTATCCGCCAGACGCGAGCCAGCCGACCAGCCGCCCGAGACCCGACGCCTCGGCGTGCATCTGTGCGAGCCCCGAGGTCATGCCGACTCGCGCTTCGGCCCGCGTGAAGGCCTCGGTCGCATCGTTCTCGTGACGTCCCGGACTGCTGGCCACTGCGGCGCTGAACGTGAACACCACCCGCCGCGTCACCCCGAGCCGCTCGTACTCGTACTCCGGCGCCACCCGCGACTGCACGTGCCGCACCTGCTGCGACGCCTGCTTCGACGTCACTCGAGGTAGGAAGATTGCGACACACTGTGTACTGGTCCGGTACACTTTGGTGTCATTGCCGAACGTGCCCTTCAGCAATTGCGCCATCGCCAGCATGACCCGCTCGAGGACCGGTGCGCCGTGAACGTCGACGATCGCCTCGGGCTCGTCGATCCGGCAGACGACCACCGCGGCCGCTTCGCGCGCGCTCGACGCGAGGTCCCCGAAGAAGGCGGCGCGCGGCGGCAGGCCGCCCTGTCGCGCCCGCTTGTCGGGGCCCTGCGCGGTCAGCGCGTCGACTTTCCGGAGGTCGCCGGCGATCTCGGCAAGCCGGCTCGACTCCTGCCGTTCACCCTGCGAGACACACTGCCGCAGCTGGTCGACTTCGCGGTTGAGCGCTCGCCGCAGCGTCCGGAGATCCTCGATCTTGGAGAGGTCGGCAACCCGCTCGCTGCTTTGCATGAGGTCGTGCCGGAACGCCTGCGCGTCACCGCGCAACCCGTCCACGAGCTCCCGCAGCAGCCGGATGACGCCGAGGAACTCCGATTCGCGTGTCGAGGTGTGGGCAGCGAGCCGCGCGTGCACCTGCGAGGCATCGGCCACCAGGCGGAGGCCGGCGCCGGTCACGTCCTCGAGTTCCTCGCTGGCGCGCAACCGCTCGCGCGAGTGCTGCAGCCGCGACCGCAGGGAGTCGGCCGGGAACTCCGCCTCCGTCGGGAACTGTGCCTCGAGCAGCGTCAGCAGGTCCTCGACGATGCCGACCACCGCGGCACGGGTCCCGGCCGAGGAGGACGCCGTCGGGGAATCTCCGGCGAGTTCGAGCGTGATCGGACGTGGCATGACGCAGTGCGCTTCCAACGCGGAATCGGCCCCGGCGCGGGCCACTTGAGCGGAACCGCATGAACCGGGCCGCATCCGGCCCGTGGATTGCAGACGCGGGCGACGCCGACACACGGCGCAACAGCCGGAGTGCGCCGTGGCGCGACTCCCTGGGGGGCAGCATGCAGAGAGGGCGAGCAGGTTGGGGTGGGGTGGCTCTCACCGTTGCGGTGACGTGCGCGTCGCCGGTCTTCGGACAAACCACAGAACGAATCAGCCTGGGCTCGGCCGGCAGCCAGGCGGCCGGCGGGCGCTACACGTCGCGCCCGTCGGTGAGTGCCGACGGCACGGTCGTGGCGTTCGAGAGTGTGATCGCTTCCCTGGTGCCCAATGACACCAACGCCGGGGGCGACATCTTCGTCGTGGCGGGTGGGGCGCTGACCCGCATCGTCGGTCCCGGCGCCGTGCAGGGCAACTGCGCGGCGCAGCGTCCCTCGGTGTCCGGCGACGGCCGCTACGTTGCCTTCGATTCCTGCGCCAGCACCTACGTCGCCGGCGACGCCAACGGCGCCAGCGACGTCTTCGTCCTCGATCGCACCAGCGGCGTCGTCTCGCGCGTCTCGGTGTCGTCGGCCGAAGCCGAGGCCAATGCCCCGAGCTTCTCGAGCGCGATCAGCCCGAATGGCCGCTACGTGGCGTTCCTGAGCCAGGCGACGAACCTGGCCGTCGCGCCCGGGCTCAGCAACGCCACCCGGGTCTACCTGCGCGACCTGACGACCGGCGACACCTTCCTGGTGTCGCGCGTCGGCGCCACCGGCACGGCGGTGATCGCGTCCGACATCCGGCCGAGCGTCGCCGACGATGGCTCGGTCGCCTTCGTGGCGACGAGTTCCGCCCTCGTGTCCGGCGACACCAATGCCAGCGCCGATGTCTTCGTCCGGCGCACGCCGACGACCACCGGCAGCAACGTGCGCGTAAGTCTGTCGGCAGCCGGCGGCCAGATTGGCGCCGCCTCGACGCGTCCGTCGATCAGTGCCGACGGCGTGCTCGTGACGTTCGAGACGGCCGGCGCGGCGGTTGCCGCCGATACCAACGGGATCACCGACATCTACGTCCGCGACACCGCCGCCAGCACCACGCTCCTGGTGTCACGCAACAGCGGCGGCAATGGCGGCAACGGCAACAGCTTCGACGCCGCGCTCAGCGCCAGCGGCGGCGTCGTGTCGTTCACGTCGCAGGCGGCCGACATCGACGGGCCGTTCGACGGCCGTCTCGACGTCTTCCGCGCGACGCTCGATCGCGCTGGCGCGCTCGCGGTCACGAGCGTCGTGCGGCTCTCGAATGCCGCCGCCGGCACGACCAACGATTCGACCGCGTCCGACGCCGCCGACACCGGGCGCGTCGTCTTCGCCTCCGACGAGC
This sequence comes from uncultured bacterium, assembly GCA_966211945.1. Taxonomy (GTDB): domain Bacteria; phylum Acidobacteriota; class Vicinamibacteria; order Vicinamibacterales; family Vicinamibacteraceae; genus Luteitalea. The sequence goes on along the minus strand of CBIHOS010000009.1, from coordinate 51,098 downwards.
AGACGTTGACCGCCGACGATCAGAACGGCGATACCGACATCTTCTCGAGCGACGGCACGACGATCGTCCGCCTCTCGGTCACCGGCGCCGGGCTCGCCGAGACCTACTCCGGCGCGAGCCAGCGGCCCGCCCCGAGCTACGACGGCACCATCGTCGCGTTCCTCTCCTCGGCCAGCAAGCTCGTGCCGGGCGACACCAACGCCAGGATCGACGTCTTCGTGCGCAACCGCACGACCGGCGCCACCGATCGACTGCCGGTCCCGAGCGGCTACGACACGGTCGACGCCGACTGGGTCTCGATCAGTCACGACGGCCGTTTCGTGGCCTACACCCGCAGCGTCGCCTTCCTCTACGACCGGTTCACCGGCACGACCACGCCGGTCAGCGTCGCCGGTCCGTCCGACACGCCGCGGGCGGCGGCGCAGGCACGCGTCAGCCCGAGCGGCCGGTACGTTGCGTTCCTGACGAGTGCCTCGCTCGAGGCGGCCGACGACAACGCGTTCACCGATGCCTACCTGTTCGATCGGATCACGGGCACGTCGCGGCTGGCCAGTGTCGGCGCCGACGGCAGCGGCGCCAACTCGTCGTCGACGAGCCCTGGCGTCTCTGGCGACGGTCGACTCGTCGTCTTCGCATCGGCGGCGACCGACCTGGTTGCAGGCGACGCCAACGGGCGGGCCGACATCTTCGTGCGTAACATGGCCACCAACACGACGACGCGTCTCAGCACCAACCTTGACGCGCTGCCGGCGACGCTCGACGCGCGCGATCCGTTCATCAGCGCCGACGGCAACTGGGTGTCGTACCTGCTGTCGGAGACGGCGACGTCGGTCGACACCGAACAGACGCTGGAATCCAACGCGTACCTCGTGCGGACCGACGGCACCGGTGTGCGCGGGCCGATCAGCCGCGTCACCGAGGGCGACGCGACCAGTGCACCCGGCTCCTACGACCCGACGGTGAGCATGTTCGGCCGCTACTTCTCGTTCCGCTCCTACGCCGCGAACCTGGTCGGCGGCGACACCAACAACGCGGCGGACGTCTTCGCGCGGCAGGTGCTCGGCGCGGCGGTCGCGGCACCGGCCGTCCCGGCCGCGGACTTCGGGCCGCTGCAGCGGATCACGACGACCGATGGCGGCGCACAGGCTACCGGCGGCACCGGCTTCGACACGGAGAATCCGGAGATCAACGGCAACGGCACCGCCGACGTCTATCAGTCCGGCTTCACCAACCTGGTCATCGGCGACACCAACGGCATCGTCGACGCGTTCCTGCGCGGCGCGATCTTCCCTGGCGAGTGCACGTTCATCGAGGCGACCCTGCCCGGGTACGGCGCGTTCATGGGGCAGTTCGGCATCGACCCGTGCAGCAACCAGGGGTCGCCCTACGCCGACCCCGACGGCGACGGCTTCACCAACGACGAAGAGAAGAACGGCGCCGGCGACGGCAATCCGTTGGCTGGCGCATTCACGCGATTCTTCGCGGAAGGCGCCACGAAGACGGCGGGCCTGAACTTCGACACGCGCGTCGCGCTGGCCAACCCAAGCGCCGCGGAGGTGACCGGCGAGATCACCTACCAGATGCCGTCGGGGCAGGCGGTGCCGCCCACGCAGTTCACGCTGTTGCCGTTCGAGCGCAAGACGGTGCTGCTCGACGAGCAGCCCGGCATCGCGGAGAATGGGCCGGACCAGTCCTACGAGTTCTCGACCACCGTGAAGGCGAGCGCGCCGATCGGCGTCGATCGCACGATGACGTGGGACAAGGGGACGTACGCAGGCCATGCCGAGACGGGCGTGGTGAGCGCCGCGCGCACCTGGTACTTCGCCGAGGGCGCGACGATTGGCGGCTTCAACCTGTTCTATCTGCTGCAGAACCCCTCGTCGGCGAACGTCACCGTGGAGGGACGGTATCTGCTCGGCACCGGCGCGGTGTTCACCAAGTCGTACACGCTGCCGCCGAACAGCCGCTTCAACGTGTGGGCCAACGTCGAACAGTTCAACGGCGTGGCCGAACTGGCGTCGGCGGAGTTCTCGGCGGTGTTCACCGTGACGGGTGGTGAGCCGATCATCGCGGAGCGCGCGATGTACCGCGGGGCCTCGCCGCTCTTCAAGGCGGGCCACGAAAGCGCCGGCATCACCGAACCGGCCACCGAGTGGTTCCTGGCCGAGGGCAACGCCGGCGACTTCTTCGATCACTTCGTGCTGATCGGCAACACGACGAGCACGGCGGCGTTCGTGCAGGCAGACTTCATCGTCGGCAACACCGGCACGATCTACACCCGCCAGTACCAGGTGAACGCCAACTCGCGCTTCAACATCTGGGTGGACGAGGAAGAAGTGACGCCGGGCAGCCGGCCCTTCCGGACCGGCAACACCGATATTTCGGTGCGGATCCGCTCGCTCAACGGCGTGCCCCTCATCGTCGAGCGGGCGATGTGGTGGCCGGGCAGTTCCAACACCTGGTACGAAGCGCACAACTCGCCTGGCGCCTCGCGGACGGCATCGCGCTGGGTGCTGGCCGAGGGCGAGAACGGCGGCAGCATCGGCTGGCTCACCTACATCCTGGTGGCCAACACCGGCCCGACCGCCGGCACGCTGAAGATCCGGCTGCTCCTGCCTGGTGGGCAGACGGCGGAACTGACGGGACAGCCGGTGGCCGCGCAGTCGCGCACCACGTACTTCCTCGCCGACCTGCTGCAGGCCGCCAACCTCCCGGCCGACACCCAGGCCGGCGTGCTCATCGAGTCCGAGGGAGCGTCGCTGCCGCTCGTCGTCGAGCGGGCGATGTACCGCAACGTGAACGGCATCTCGTTCCAGGTGGGCACCAACGCGCTCGGCACGCCGCTGCCGTGATCGAGTCCGATTCCCGCGCGAACGGCGGCGCCCTGCGGGGCGCTGCCGCCGCACCCTGGTGGTGGTTCGCACTCGGCGGCCTGGTTGCCGCGGCGCTTGCCGCGGCGGCCAACCTCGCATGGCGAGCCGCCTTCTCGTCGGTGACGGGGCATCCGCTGCCGCCCGCGATCGACGCGCTGTCGGTCGCCGTGGCGTCGACGCTGCCGGTCCTGCTCGGCGCCGGCATCTACCTCCTGCTGGCACGCAGCTTCGCGATCGCCACGCCGCTCTACGCCCTTGGCGCGATCGCCGTCGCCGTGGCCTCGTGCGTGGCCACGTTCACGCCGGTGCTGCCCGACGGCACGCCCGCGCCTCCCGAGTTTCCGACCCTCGCCATCCCGATGCACCTGATCGCCGGCGTCATTGCCGCCGTGATCACGCCGCTCATCGTCGCGGTCGGCGCACGTACCCGTTCGTAGTCGTAGTCGTTGGTCGGAGGCGGATGGGCGGTTGGCTACCCGATACCCGGCACCCGGTACCCGGCGCGGTATCAGTACTCGTCGAAGATGCGCTGGAGTTCCGCCGGATCGCTCGTGCGGGTGAGGGCGAGCATGAGGAGAATGCGCGCCTTGATGGCCGACAGGTCGCCGGCGGCGATGCGTCCCTGGCCACCACCGGGGTTGCGGCCGGCAATCCTGCCGGTTCCGGCTCTTGTCGTCGAGACGACGGGCACGCCCTTCTCACGGGCGTAGATCACAGCAGCGCCCTGGGTGCCGGAGGTCGCACCGGCGCCGGCCGTGGCGAGGACGATGCCCCGCGCTCCCAGGTCGATGGCAGCGCGAATCAGGTCGCCGGGCGCGTCCTGGTAGACGAGGAACGCGTCGACCCGCGGCAGCGCCGCAATCCGCGAGACGTCGAACTCGGACTCGGCCGAGTGCCGTCCCGCCGCCGTGCGTCGGAACACGACGCGATCGCTGTCGACCACGCCGAGCGGCCCGAAGCCGCGCGAAGTGAACGTCTGCAGCCGCAGCGCGTCGGTCTTGGTCACGTCCCGGGCGCCGTTGATCTCGTCGTTGAGCACGACGAGCGTCCCCCGACCGGCGGCGGCCGGTTCGGCGGCGACGCGGACGGCGGCGAGCAGGTTGGCCTGTCCTTCGTAGCCGACCTGGCTCGGGTTGCGCATCGACCCGGTCACGACGACGGGCCGCGTGTCGCGGACGGTGAGGTGCAGGAAGTAGGCGAGTTCCTCGAGCGTGTCGGTGCCGCTGGTCACGACGACACCCGCGAGATCGGACTCGTTGCGGAAGAGCTCGTCGATCCGCTTCGACAGCGCCAGCCACTGATCGAGCGTGAGCGCCGCGCTGGCGGCGTTGGCGAACTGCTCGGACTGGACGGTGGCGACCTCCTCGAGGCCCGGCACCGAGGCCACGAGTTCGTCGGCGGTGAGCCGACCGCCGCGGCGGTTGCTGATCGTGCCGCCGGTCGCGACGAGCCTGACTCGCGGCGGCGTGCGCGTGGCGGTGGCGGTGATCTGGGCTGCGGGCGAGGGAACCGTGGCGGCCGGCTGTGCGCCCGCGGGCGCCAGAAGCGCGCCCGCGAGCCACAACACAAGGGCAACCGAAGACTTACGCATGCGCCTCGCTCGGTCGATGCAGTCGCGACAGCCAGTCGGACAGCCGCCTCGCGGCAGCGTCGGCGGTGTCGTCGTAGAAGGGCATCAGGGCGGTGGGAGCCCCTTGTGCCGTGACCACGTGCGCGCGCCAGCGTTGGCGTTGCACCTGACACAGCTCGATGTAGTACAGCCGGCCGTTGATGTGTTGCTCGATTCTGTGCACGCGTGACCCTGCGAACCCAACAACGAGGTGGGAGCGGACCTGCGCCCCGGAGAATGCCGGAAGCGACGGTCATTGTAGAGAACTGGCGGGACCGCGCAAGCGAAGAGGGCTGCGAAACGCCGTGCACACGTCCCACCACCGCAGGCAAGAGGCGCCCGTGCAACGACTTGCGGCAGCCGTCCGGCGATGATGCACACGAAATCCACCGATCGTCCGCAGGTTTTCCACAGGCGCTTTCCACCGCTCGACAGGCGACGCCGATGCGGCGAAGATCGAACGGTCGTGCGAGTGCCCCAGGCAGTGCTTGTCGCCGTGATTGCGTTGGCCCCATTGGGCCCTGCGGCCGTTGCGCGCGCACAGGTGGCGCCAGGCGCCACGAACGCCGCCACAACCGCGAGTTCGACCACGGCTGCCGGCCCGTCGCCGTGGTTCCGCGTCTTCTTGCGCGACGGGCAGGTGCTGGCGATCGTCGGGGAAGCGACTCGCGTCGACGACACCGTCGTGCTGCAGGTGCCGGTGACGTCGGCTGATGGTGAAGCGCTGCCGACCACGCGCCCCGTGTCGATCGCGGCCGAGGAGGTCGACTGGCCGCGCACGGAGCAGTACGCCGAGGCCCTCCGCCGCGCCCGGTTCGAACACGCCGGCGGCGCCCGCGCCTACGCCGCGTTCACCGCGGAGGTCGCTGCCACGTTGCGCGACGTGGCGCTCGTTCCCGATCCGCTCGAACGCATCGAGCGCCTGGAGCAGGCACGAGCCCGCCTCGCGCAGTGGCCGGCCGCGCATCACGGCTACCGCGCCGAGGACGTTGCGCAGAGTCTGTCGGTCGTCGACGACCTGCTGCAGGGCATGCGCGCGGCGGCCGGGCAGCAGTCCTTCGACCTGACGCTGACGTCGAGCACGACGCCGCCGGCGGCGCCCGCTCTCGCCCCGCTGCCCGTGCCGACACTCCAGGAGGTGATCGCGCAGGCGCTTGGCCTGGCGCCGCGCATCGCCGATCCCAACGATCGCCTGGCCCTGCTCGAAGCCGCGTCGTCGATGCTCTCGACGGCGTCAGGCCTGGATCGCCGCTGGGTGCGTGACCATCGCCGGCAGCTGGAGCGTCAGATCCGCAAGGAGACGGGCGTCTCCCGAGCCTATGGCCGTCTGCGCACCTGGATGCTCGAACGCAGTGCCTCATTGCTGGCCACGGCCGACGTGCGAGGCCTGATGCGCGTGCGGGAGAAGGTCGTCGATCGTGATGTCGATCTGCATCGCCAGCGCCCGGGCGAAGTGGCGTCGCTGCTGGCGACGCTCGATGTGCGCCTCGACACCGCCCGCCGCCATCGCCTCCTGCTGGATCGCTGGGCAGAGCGCCGTCCCGTGCTCGAACGCTACGCGTCGGCGGTGGCGCGGCACCTGACGGCCGATGGTCCGCTGCCGAGGGCATTGGACGAGATCAAGGCGCTCGCTGGCCCCGACGCGGCGCTCCTCGCGCAGGCCGAGGGAGAGCTCGCCGGTGCCCGTGCCGACGCCGCCATCGTCGGCACGCCCGAAGAGGCCCGGAGCGTCCAGGCACTGTGGGCATCGGCACTGCAACTGGCGACCCGCGCGCTGCAGACGCGCCGCGCCGCCGTGCGCAGCGGCAAGCTGCCGCAAGCCTGGGAAGCGTCGGCAGCCGCGGCTGGCGCCCTCCTGCTCTGGCAGCAGCTCCGCGTCGACGTCCTGTCGCTGACGCGGCCGCCTGCGCTGCCGGGACGCGGCCTGTAGCCGATGCCGCCCGTCATCCGCTTGATCCAGGCCGACGACGTCGACGCCTGGCAGCGTGCCCTGCTCGTCCTCAGCCTCCCTGGCAGCCCCGTCGCGCCGCACGGCGGCCGTACGACGCCGCCACCGATCGAGCCGGCCCTCGTGATCGTCCCGGGGCGGGCGGCCGCCGAACAGTGGCGCCGCACGCTCGAACGCCGCGTACTCGTCGAGCGCTGGCATCCGCCCGTCGCGCTGCAGCGGGCGCTCGAGCACGACGTGCGGCCACCATCCACGGCGCTCGCAATCCCGAGACTGCTGTCGCGCGACGACGCCTATGAGGCGTGGCACCGCGAGGCGCGCATCGATCAGCCGCGAGTGCCGCCGCTGACCCGCGAAGTGATGATGGCGGCAAGCGCGCGCAGCGCGGCGCGGAGCGAGCGTCCGCCCTTCGTGCTGCGCCCCGGTCTCGTTGCCGAGATGGTGCGGCTCTTCGAGCACGTGAGCCGGCTTGGCCACGATCCGGTCGAGTGGCTGGACGATGCGGCGACGCACCTCGGCGACGAGGCGGACACCGATCGCGGCGCCGCCCGGCTGCTCGGCCAGACGCAGTTCCTGCGAACCGCCTTCGCGGCATACCGCCTCCGTGTCGAGGCGAGCCGCACGCTCGACGAGCACGCCCTGCGGGCGCGGCTGCGGCAGGTCTCGCGTGTGTGGATGGCGCGGCACCTCGTGGTGACCGTTGCCGACCACCACGCCGAGCCGCATGGGCTGTGGCCCGTCGATCTGGATCTGATCGCCACGGCGCGTGGGCTCGAGCGTCTCGACATCCTCGCCACGTCGCGTCTCGCCGACGGGCTGTTCGCGCGGTTGCGGCGCCGCTGGCCGGGCGCCATCGACGTCCGCGTGCCGCCACAGCAGCCGCCCACCGCCTCGCTCGAGGTGATCTCGACCGGGCGGCGCTGGATCGATTGCCGCGATCGCGAGGACGAGGTGCTGGCCTTCGCGCGGCGGGTCAAGACGCTCGATCCGGCCGATGCCTCGCGCGGCGCGCTCGTCTACACCCGCCCGCTGCCATACCTCTACGCGGCGCAGCAGGTGCTGCAATCAGCCGGCGTGCCCTTCCAGTCGTCGGCGGCGCTGCCGCTCGCGGCCGAACCTGGCGCCGCCAGCCTCGACCTGCTGATGGACGTGGCGCTTTCGGGCGACACCCGGGCCGCGCTCATCGTGTTGTTGCGGAGCCCGCACGTGCAGGTGCTCAGGCCCGACGGCACCGTCGTGGACGCCGCCGCAACCGCGGCCCTCGATCGCTGGCTGGCCGAGCAGCGCTACCTCGGCACGCTCGATCACCTGGACGCACTCATCGCGGGCCCGCTGCCTCCGCTCGATTCGACGGCCGATCCGGGCAGCCGCCGCGCGAGGCTGCACGCAGAAGTCCGGCTCGCGCGTGACGCGGCCCTCGCGTTGCGCCCGCTGCTCGATCAGTTGGCGCCCCTTCGCATGGTCGGACCCGGTGCCGGGCACGTCGCCGCGCTGCGCCGCGCCTGGCACGCGTCGGCGAGTCCGATCGCCGACGACAGCGCCGAGGCCAGCCGGACACGGCGGACGCGCGCCGCGCTCGATCATCTGCTCGAAGAGCTCGGGAACGCACTCGCGTCGCACGACCCATCACCGGTGTCGCCGCGTGACACCTGCATCCTGGTGAGGCGATGGATCGAGGAGCGCACATTCGCCCTGCCGCGCACCGAGGACGGCGTGCACCTGGTGGACGCCGATGCGGCGCTCTACGGCGTCTTCGATCACACGCGCATTGTCGGGCTGCTCGAGGGCGAGTGGCCGGCGCCGACGGCACGCAACATCTTCTACCCTGCCTTCATGCTCGAACGTCTCGGCTGGGCCGAGGAGCGGACCCGCGCGGCCGCGGCCCGGGCGCGTTTCGCCGACCTGCTGACGCTGCCGTCGATCTCGGTCGGCGTCTCGGTGCCGGAGCTCGATCAGGACGCGGTCGTCCGTCCATCGTCGCTGCTCGATGAACTGCAGGGCATCGGTGCCGACCGGCTGCTGGCCATCCCGCCGGACGACCTGTCGGTGGCGGTGACGCGTGACGATGCGTTGCTGGCGACGCCCGTCGTGGCGTCGGCCGGCGTGCTGGACGCGGCGGCGCGCGCCTGGGCCGCGTGGCGCCTGCATCGGCCCGCTGCGACCGAGCCCGGCCAGGTGTCGCCGTCGGCGGGCGACCGCTACAGCGTGACGTCGGTCGAGACGTATCTGCAGTGCCCGTTCCAGTACTTCGCGAGCCGCGCGCTCGGCCTTCGCGAGGACGCCGAGGAAGTGACGGGGTTGCCGGCTCGCGATGCCGGCCTGCTGCTCCACGACGTCCTGCACGACGGCTTCGCGGCGTGGCACGCGCTCGGGCGCACGACGGTGACTGTCGAGGATCTGCCGCAGGCCCGCGAGGTCTTCGGGGCCGTCGCGCGGCGGTGGCTCGCCGGCCTGCCGCCGGCCGATCGCGCCGTCGAGGCGTCGCGGCTGTTCGGGTCGGCCGTCGCCACCGGCGCCATCGAGAAGGTCCTGCGACTCGAAGTCGAGTTGTTCGGCGACACGACCCGCCGTGCGCTCGAGCACGATCTCGACGGCACCTACGACCTGCCTGCCGACGGCGATGCCGTACGCGCCGTCCGCTTGAAGGGGCGCGTCGATCGGGTCGACTGGACGGCAGCGGGCGGCGTCAGGGTCATCGACTACAAGTCCGGCCGCCGTCCGACCCAGCCGCTGCAGCCCGGCGTCTACGCGCACGCGATCGTGCAGGAGGAGCGCCGGCGCGGCCGCGCGGCGGCGATTGCGCCCAGCGGCTTCATCGCCTTTCGTGAACCGACGCCGTGGGTCGCGTCGGTGGACGATGCCGACGACGCCGATGCACAGGCACGGACGTTCGTCGAGGCGATCGAGTCGATCGAGGCGGGCCGCTTCCCGGTGCGGCCGCACAACCCGTTCCGCTGCCAGTTCTGCCATTTCGCCGGCGTCTGCCGCAAGGACTACGTCGGCGATGAGTGAGCCGGTGATCACGCCCGTCGATCAGGCGGCCCGGACATACGCCACCGATCCCGGCCATCACGTCGTGCTCGAGGCGTCGGCCGGCACCGGCAAGACGCGCGTGCTCGTCGATCGGTACCTCGCCTTGCTGGCCGCCGGCGTCGACCCGCGCCACGTCCTCGCCATCACCTTCACGCGCAAGGCGGCGGCCGAGATGCGTGAGCGGATCCTGACCGATCTGAAGGCGCGCCATCCCGGCGTGTGGCAGTCGCTGCGCGACCGCGCCGACGAGATCGCGGTGTCGACGATCGACGCCTTCTGCTTCTCGCTGCTCCGCGAGTTCCCGCTCGAAGCCGGACTCGATCCGGGCTTCACGCTGGTCGACGAGACCGAGGTCGCCAGGCTCGTCGAGATGTCGCTCGACCGGACGCTGCGCGAGTGCCGCGCCCGGGCGCCGCACGACGATGGCGTGAGGCTCGTGCTGGCGCAGATGACGCTGCCGCGGCTGGCCGAGGGGCTGCGCGCGCTGCTGCAGCGGCGTTTCGTCGCCCCGGCGGCGCTGCGCCGCTATCTGGGCCGGCAGGTGCGCCAGGTTCGATCGGAAGCGACGGCGGCGGCCTCGGCGCGTCGCGATCTCCGCCGCGGACTCGAGGCGATCGCCGGCGGCCTCCCGAACTGGATCGACAGTGGACCACCGACGCCGCTGTGGAACCTCTGTCGACTGGATCTGACGCGGCTGATCGCGCCGGACGAACGCGTGCCGATGACCCCGTCAGAGGTGCGCGCGGGGCTCGACGGCGTGGCGCGCTGGGCGCTCACGCAGCAGGGCGAGCCGCGCAAGCGGCCGGTGCCGTCCAAGGCGTCGTTCTCGTCGCCGGCCGACTACGAGCGTCACCGTGACGGCCTCGGCGCCGTGGCGGCCGCCGTCCACGCGGCGCGCCGTGGTTTCGACCTGTCGCTCAACGTACTGCTGGCGCGCGGCATCCGTCGCGTCTTCCGCCTGGCGCACCGACACTACCTGCAGACGCTGGTACTCCACGACGCGCTGGACTTCTCCGAGGTCCTGGCGCGCGCGGTGCTGCTGCTCGGCCAGATGGACGAGTTCTCGCGCAGCCGGTTCCGCCTGGAGTCGCGCTTCCAGCACGTGCTGGTCGACGAGTTCCAGGACACGAGCCGGCTGCAGTGGCAGCTGGTGGCGTCCCTCGTGCAGGCGTGGGGCGAGGGCGCCGGCGTCGGCTTCGAAGGACCGCTGCCGCCGTCGTTGTTCCTCGTCGGCGACCGCAAGCAGTCGATCTACCGCTTCCGCGATGCCGACGTCGGCCTGCTCGACGAAGCGGTCGGTTTCGTGCAGCTGCTGGCCGGACAGTCCACCGTCAGGCAGGCGATCTCGCAGAGCTTCCGGTCGCATCCGGATCTGCTCGCCTTCGCCAACGATCTCGGCGCCGCGATGGTGGAGCACACGGCGCCCGCCGCGATCGCGTTCCGGTACGCCGCCGACGACCGCTTCCCGCTGCCGCGCGATCACACCGGCGGTACCGGCGACGCGGCCCGCCTCGGGCTCGTCGTGGCCGAGGACATCGAGACGTGCGCCGCCACCGTCGCGGCGGAGATCGAACGGTTGCTCGCGGACGGCCTCGTGACCGATCGCGGCGGCGACGGGCCGCGGCGGATCCGTCCCGGCGACGTCGCGATCCTCTTCCGATCGCGCGAGAGCCATCGTGAGTTCGAGCGTGCGCTCTCGGCCCGTGCGATCTCCAGCTACGTCTACAAGGGCCTCGGCTTCTACGATGCCGACGAGATCAAGGACCTGGTGGCGCTGGTCCGCGTGCTCGCCGCGCCGGAATCGGACCTGCGGGCCGCGGCCTTCCTGCGCTCACGCCTGATCGGGCTGTCCGACGATGCCCTGCGCGCGCTGGCGCCGTCGCTGGCGGCGCGGCTGGCCACACCGGATCCGGCCGCCGAGCAGGCCTTCTCCGCCGACGACGCGGATGCGTTGCGCCGGCTGCGCGAGGTCTGGCCGTCGTGGCTGGCGCTCGTCGATCGGCTGCCGCCCGCCGACGTCGTCGATCACATCGTCGATGCGAGCGCGTACGCCTTCCTGTTGCGCGGCGACCGCGAACGGCAGGCCCGCGAGAACGTGAAGAAGTTCCGGTCGCTGCTCCGGCGCATCCAGAACCGCGGCTACGCGACGATGGCCCGCATCGCCGCGCACATCGATCGCGTCTCGACCGGCGACGAGTCGAATGCCGCCGTCGACGCCGCCGATGCCGTCACGCTGATGACCGTGCACGCGTCGAAGGGGCTCGAGTTCCCGATCGTGTTCCTCGTGAACCTCACGCGCGGGACAGGCGGAGTGCCGCCGCCGCTGCGCGTCGTGGCCGGCGACACCGCCGACGAGCCGATCGTCGGCATCGCGCGGTACGAGCCCGGCGCGACCGAGGCCGAACAGGTGCGCGACCGCGAGGAGAGCAAGCGGTTGATGTACGTCGCGGTGACGCGGGCCCGCGAGCGGTTGTACCTGAGCGCCGCGGCGCAGGCGCGGAACGGACGGGTGACGGCGGGCGCCGGCAGCCTGGCGAGCGTCTGCCCGCCAGCGCTGCTGGCTGCCTTCAACCAGGCGCTCGACGCACCGGGCGAAGTGACCTGGCATGGTGCGGCACATGTGCACCATCTGCGTGTGTGTCCGGCTGCGGCGTCGAGTCCTGCCGCGGTGGCCGAGCCCACGGCGGTCCCGTCGACCGGCGACGTGCCGCGCGGCCTCCAGCCGCTGGCCACGCGTGCGGCGATCACGCGTGGGCGCGTCACCGATCTGGTGACCTCGCCGGGAAGCCGCGCCGGCGGACCCGGCCACGGCGCGACGTTCGACCTCGATCTCGTTGTCGGCCGGGCGGTGCATCGACTCCTGGCGCGGGGCGGCAGTGTCGAGACCGATGCGGCGCTCGGCGCGCACGTGCTGGCCGATCTGACGCCCGATGAACGGCTCGTCGTCGACGACCCGCCGGCGCTGGCGCGTGATGTCGTCGCGATCGTGCGGCACGTGTGGGAGGATGCGACGCTGCGCGACGTGATGGCCTCGCCGGCGACGCGCTACGAAGTGCCGATCGTGTTCCGCGAGGACGACGGCGACGGTGTCCGGCTGTTCCGGGGCAGCATCGACTGTCTGGCGAGCGACAGCGGGGGATGGCTGGTGCTCGAGTTCAAGACCGGCCGCGCGCATCCGTCACACGACCGGCAGCTGGCGCTGTACGTGGACGCCGTGCGTGCGATGACCACTGGCCCGGTGCGCGGGCGCCTCGTGTACGCAACGCGCGCCGTACTGGCGACCTCGCGGACCGCGCCGGTGGCGACGCGATTGCCGTTCGACGACTGAGGGGGCCGGGAGGGCGAGGGCGCGTCGGCTACTTGTCGATCCAGGCCTGCAGCTCGGGCGAGAGATCGTCGATCTTGTCGATCACTTCCTCGAAGTAGTCGCAGTCGGCGCAGCGCCACTCGAGCGCGTGGCGCGACGAGGTCTGGTTGGTGCCGGCGATCCGGCTCACCTGCTCGATCGGTTCGAGCCGCATCCATTCTCCGCACATCGGGCATTCCTGCTTCACGCGCGCACCTCTCCGAGACGGGAATCGGCACCTCCCCGCCATGCCTTGACAAGCGGCGGAGGTGCTCCCCACACTACCAGTGCCGCACGGCAGTTCCGAGCGCCATGCACGACTACTACCGCATCGCCGAGGTCTCGGGCGCCGCCCGTCGAACGGGTCGAACCGTGCCTGCCTGGGCCGTGGTCGCGCACGCCATGCCGCCGCCGCCGGCGGCGCCGCCCGCCGCCCTGCACCTGGTCCGCGCGCTCGAACCGGAGCGGCCTGCGGTGCCGTCGCTGCGCGACGAAGTCGCCCTCGATTTCCCGTCGGCGAGACAAGCCCTCGATCACGCGCGCCGTGATTTCATCGACGCGGAATCGCCGCTCGTGCGTCTCGCCGTCGACGTCGCGCTGACGCCGCGCGAACTGCGGCGCAGCGCACGCGTCCCGCTGTGCGTCCACATGCCGACCATGTGCGAGGCCTGCGGCGGGCGGGGCGAGGTGTGGAACGACCCGTGCACGGACTGCCACGCCAGCGGCGCGGCGCGCGCCACCCGCTACGTCGTCGTGCGGGTGCCGGCCAACACGGCCGTCGATACCGTGCTGCGCTACCGCCTGGCGTTGCCGTACGGGCCGATCGTGCGGCTCGACGTGCGGCTCACCGCCCGGTGAACCGCATCCTCCTGCACATCCATCTGCTCGGCCGGCTCTACGTCGTCGCCGGATGGCTGGCGCTGCTCGCGGCCACCTCGCTGGGACTGCTCGGCATCGGCGCGGTCAGCCTCGCGGGCCGGTCCGGGCCGGAGGTTGCGGCCAGCCTGGCTGCCGCGATCTTCTTCGTCGCGGCGGTGCTCGCCATCGTCTGGGGCGGCGTGCTGATGGGGGTCGGCTGGGCGCTGCCGCAGCACGCGCCGTGGTCGCGGCCGGCGGCGCTGGTGCTCGCCATCGTCAACGTGTTCGTGCTGCCGTTTGGGACCGCGCTGGCCGGGTACGCGTTCTGGGTGCTGCTGCAGGAGTCGGGCAAGCGGGTGTTCGAACGCGCCCACCCGGACCGTTGAAGAGTATGATGCCCCGTCCCCAGTGCTTGCCACGTCTCGTGGCCGGACCGCGGTGTGTCCGGAGCGAGACGGACTGTTCGTCCCCCTCCCGGCAGCACGTTGAACGGGGAAAGGAGTCGTGTACGCAATGAACGTCGTCGCGGAAAAATCGTCCACGGGTCTCGATGCGAACATCGCGGCCGCCCTCGCCTACATCCCGATCGTGGGGCTCGTGTTCCTCGTCATCGAGAAGGGCAGTCGCTTCGTCAAGTTCCACTCGGTCCAGTCGCTCGTCTTCTGCGCCGCGCTCTTTGTCGCCTACATCGCGCTGATGATCTTCGGGTTCATCGTCGGGATGGTGCCAGTCCTCGGCTGGGTCGTGAGCTTCCTGCTGTTCTTCGTCTGGCTGGCGCTGATGATCGGATCGCTGGTCGTCTGGGTGATCGCGCTGATCAAGGCGTTCCAGGGCGAGTGGTACAAGCTGCCGTACATCGGCAACATCGCCGAGCAGCAGAGCGCCAACCTCTGACGCATTCGCGTCCATGACCGCCCGACGTGTCGGGCGGTTCCCCCGCCTGTCCGGCTGGGACCCACCTTCGCCATACGGCTTCGATGCGCCAGGCAGCCAGGCCGGGCTGGGACAGCCGGCCCTACCTACGACGGCCGGCTCTAACTTCCGGCGGCGTCGAACCCGGTACCCGGTACCCGGTACCCTACCCGACACCCGATACCCGGTAAGATCCACCTTGTGAGCGTCCCTTCCGTTCCCCAGATCCTCGACGCGCTCCGCGTCGTCCAGGACCCCGATCTTCGCCGCGACATCGTGGCGCTCGATTTCGTCAAGAACGTCCAGATCGGCGCCGACGGGGCCGTGGCCTTCGCGATCGAACTGACGACTCCGGCGTGCCCCGTGAAGGACCAGCTCAAGGAGCAGGCCCGCACGGCAGTGGCGGCCCTGCCCGGCGTGACGAGCGTGGCCATCGAGATGACGTCGAGCGTCCGGAGCAGCGGCGCGATCGGCGGCCAGCGGCAGGCCCTGCCCGGCGTCAAGAACATCATCGCGGTGGGCGCCGGCAAGGGCGGCGTCGGCAAGACGACGATGGCGGTCAACCTGGCGCTGGCGCTGGCGCAGAAGGGCAGCCGCGTCGGGCTGCTCGACGCCGACATCTACGGTCCCAACGTCCCCATCATGCTGGGCGTACAGGCCGTGCTCGAGACCGACGCGCGGCAGAAGATCGTGCCGGTGATGAAGCACGGGCTCGCGACCGTGTCGATGGGCTTTCTCGCCGGCGACGGCGATCCGGTGATCTGGCGCGGTCCGATGCTGCACGGCGTGCTGCGCCAGTTCCTGCAGGACGTGGCCTGGCCGGCCCTCGACTACCTGGTCGTGGACATGCCGCCCGGCACCGGCGACGTCGCGCTCAGCCTCAGTCAGCACACGGCGGTCACCGGTGCGGTGGTCGTGACCACGCCGCAGACCGTCTCGGTGGCCGATTCGCGGCGCGCGATCCAGATGTACCGGAAGTTGAACATCCCGGTACTCGGGCTCGTCGAGAACATGAGCTACTTCGCCTGCCCGTCGTGCCGCCACGAGACCGACCTGTTCGGGCGGGGTGGTGGCGAGCAGCTGGCCGTGCAGCTCGACGTGCCGTTCCTGGGCGCGGTGCCGATTGCCGAGCCCGTGCGCGCTGGCGGCGACGTCGGCGTTCCGATCGTGCTCGGCGCTCCGGAACATGCCGTGGCGCAAGCCATCACCTCGGTGGCCGAACGGATGGCCGCGCAGGTGTCCATCCAGGCGTTCCGGACGATTCCGTTGACGCCGGTGTCCTGAACAGGAGTCTCGACGTGATCGATCGTTCCCTCGTTCGCAGTGTGCTTGCGGCGGCCTCTGTCGCCATCCTGCCGATCGCCCTCGCGGGCGCCGGCGTCCTGCCGGCTGCCGCCGTGCACGCGGCGGCCTCCGACTTCGTCGCCGACATCGTCGATCCCTACCTGACCATCCAGACGGCGCTCGTCAACGACGACCTCGCGCCGGTGGCTGCCGCCGCCAAGGCATTGGCGCAGGGCGCGTCTGCGCTCGGTGCCGACGGCAAGGCGCTCTCGGCCGCCGCCGGGAAGGCTGCCGCGGCCACCACGCTCGAAGCTGCGCGGACGGCGTTCGGCGATCTCAGCACCGCCCTCATCGCCTACGCCGACCAGTCGAAGCAGCCGATCGGCGGCAAGATCGTCGCCTACTGCCCGATGGTGAAGAAGTCCTGGGTGCAGACCGACGGCACCATTGCCAACCCGTATTACGGCAAGGCGATGGCGACCTGCGGCAGCCAGACGCGTAAGCTGGCGCCGACGCAGTAGCCGGTCGTGTGGTCGCGGCGCCGTGGCGCCGCTGTGGTCGCTCGCGTGGGCGCGTGACACGTTCGGCCGCCTGCCGTCAACCTCGGCGGTGCGTACGGACTGTCGCGCGGCGCGTGGCGAATCGCTGGACACGACGCAAGGCCGGACGGGGCGCACGTGTGCGGTATAAGGGTGGAGACCGATGCACATCCCCTTCACGTGCCGCACGCTGCCCAATGGCCTCGACGTGATCGTCCACGAGGACCACGATCTGCCGATCGTGGCGGTCAACCTCTGGTATCACGTCGGCTCGAAGAACGAACGGCGCGGACGGACGGGCTTCGCCCATCTCTTCGAGCATCTGATGTTCGAAGGCTCGGCGCATCACGATCATGGGTTCTTCGCGCCACTGCAGCGGGCCGGTGCGTCGCTCAACGGCTCGACCAGCGCCGATCGCACCAACTACTGGGAGGTCGTTCCCGCCGGGGCGCTCGATCTGGCGCTGTGGCTCGAATCCGACCGGATGGGTCATCTGCTGCCGGCGCTGACGCAGGCGAAGTTCGACAACCAGCGCGAAGTGGTGCTCAACGAGCGCCGCCAGAACTACGAGAACCGTCCCTACGGCCTGGCCGGCATCGCCCTGGCCGACGCGCTGTACGACCCGGATCATCCGTACAGCTGGCCGACCATCGGCTACACCGACGACCTGCGCGCCGCCTCGCTCGAAGACGTCCACGCGTTCTTCAGGACGTACTACCACCCGCGCAATGCCTCGCTGGTGCTTGCGGGCGACATCACGGCGGAGCGCGGCTTCGAGCTCGCGGAGCGTTATTTCGGCGACGTGCCGCCGGGCGAGGACGTGCCGCCCGTGCCCTCCGGCGTGCCGACGCTCGCACGCGGCGTGCGGCTCCGGCTGGAGGACCGCGTCGAGCTGCCGCGCCTGTATCTCGCCTGGCATTCGCCGGCGCTGTTCGACGAAGGCGATGCGGCCCTCGACCTGCTGGCTGACGTGCTGGGCGGCGGCAAGACCAGCCGCCTGTATCGCGCCCTGGTCGTCGAACGTCAGCTGGCCACCGAAGTCACGGCGGTGCAGTACTCGCGCGAACTGACCGGCATGTTCCAGGTGGTGGCGACGGCGGCGCCGGGCGTCTCGCTCGATCGGCTCTCGGTGGCCGTCCACGAGTGCCTCGACGATGTCCGTGCGACGCGGATCGGCGAGGCCGAACTGCGGCGCAGCCAGGTGCAGGCCGAAGCGCACTTCATCTATCGCCTGCAGACCATCGGCGGATTCTCCGGCAAGTCCGATCAGTTGAACGCCTACAACATCTATCGCGACGATCCCGGCTACGTCGGCGAGGACCTCGCGCGCTACGGGCGTGCCACGCCCGCCGACCTGCAGACGGCCGCCGAGGCCTGCCTGTCGCAGCCGTCGGTGGCGCTGGGCGTCGTGCCGCTCGGGCAGACGAGCATGGCCCTCGCCGATGCGGCGCCGGCGGTGGTGGCATGAGCGTCGACAGACGTGCCCTGCCGATTCCGGATCCGCCGCCGGGCATCCGCTTCCCCCACCTCACGCGTCGCGAGCTGGCACCAGGGCTCCGGCTCCTGACCGTGGAACGGCACGAGCTGCCGTTGGTGTGCATGCTGTGGCTCTGGCACGCCGGCACGTCCGCCGATCGGGACGATGCACCGGGCCTGGCGGCGCTCACGGCGGATCTGCTCGACGAGGGAACGGCGTCGCTGTCGATGGCCGAACTGCACGAGGCGCTCGCCGGGATCGGCGGGCAGCTCGACACCGACATCGGCCACGACGCCACGGTGCTCTCGATGCTGGCCTTGTCCAGCCACCGTGAGCAGGCGGTGGAGCTGTTTGTCGACATGGCCGAACGGCCCCGCCTCGACGCGTCGGACATGGCGAGGGTCACGGGCTTGCGGCTCAACCGCCTTCGCCAGCTGCGGCATTCGGCCTCGGCGCTGGCCGATTTGCTGTTCATGCGCCGCCTGTACGGTGGTCATCCGTACGGCCGGCCCGGCATCGGCACCGAGGCCTCGATCCAGAAATTCACCGTCGACGACGTGCGCGCCTTTCATCAGCGGCTCGCGACGACTCCCGCGACGCTGATCATCGTGGGCGATGTCTCGCACGACGAGGCCGAGCGGCTCGTGCTGCGTCACCTCTCGTCGGCGCCGCGCATCAGGCACGCCGATCCGCCCGTCGCGGCAAGCACTGACGGCAGCCGGCTCCTGTTCGTGCCTCGAGAGGGCGCCGCGCAGAGCGAACTGCGCATCGGCCGCGTGGCGCTGCCGCGGCAGACCCCCGAGTACCACGCCGCGGTCGTCACGAACATGCTGCTCGGCGGCGCGTTCGTCAGTCGCATCAACACGAAGCTGCGCGAGGAGAAGGGCGTGACGTATGGCGCCCGCTCGTCGTTCCAGTTCCTGCGGCAGGCGGGTCCGTTCTCGGTGCAGGCGAGCATCCAGTCGGATGCCACCGCCGAGTCGCTCAGGGACGTGCTCGTCGAGCTCGATGCCCTGGGCGATGCGCGTCCGGTGACGACCGAGGAGCTGGACAGCGCCCGCGATGCCCTGACGCGCGGCTATGCCCGCGGCTTCGAGACCGTCGAGCAGGTCGCGCGGGCCGCGGCGCAGCTGGCGCTCTACGAACTCCCCGACGACACGTTCGACACGTTCTCCGATCGGGTGGCCGCGATCACCGTCGACGACGTCACGGCGATGGCCCGCAAATGGCTGCGGGGAGAAGACATGCAGGCCGTCGTGGTGGGCGAGCCTGACACTGCACTCCAAGGCCTCGCCGCCGTCGGCCTGGGCGCGCCCGAGCACCGGCTGGCCGACGACGTGCTGGCGGGTGCCTGAGGCCGACGCGTCCCGGGCCGTCCGGATTTTCTCCCGCCGCCCGTAGGGGTACCATGACCGACTCGGGGTGAACCGGCATTGGCCGGGCTCCGTCTCACCCCAAGGTCGTGGAAGGAACGCCCCAATGAGTCTCGCGAGGACAGTGCTCAGCCTCGCAGGCGTCGTGGCCGCGGTGGCGACGACGCTGGCCATCGCCACGCTGTGGCTGCTGCTGACCGAGCCGGTCACGGTGGCCGACGCGGTGGCCAAGGGGGACGTGTCTCCGCTGATGTCGGCGCTCGCCGGCGTCATCGCCAACGCCGTTCGCGGTCTCCTCGATTATCTGTAAAGGTCGCCGGCCTGATCGGCCGGCGCCGTTCCATGGGCAGGTCGGGGACGTGCCCCTACCGGCGCGACGTGAACGGGACCGCGTGGGACGTATGTCGCGACCAGGCGCGTTCGGGGAACGCGCCCTACCGGCGCGCGTCACGCCTACAGCGCCTTCCGGAGAAATCGCGTCAGCCAGTAGCCGTCGAGGAACTTGAAGGGCGTCTTGCCCGTCGAGTAGTGCCCGCACGGCAGCACGGCGAGTTCGTGCGGGATGCCGCGCGTGCGGAACTCCTGCACGAGCGATTTCGACAGTCCGACCGGGAAGGTGAGGTCGTACTGCGCGTAGACGAGCAACGTCCGCATCCGCCGCACGCGTTCGAGGTAGGGCTGCGGACTGATCGGCAGCCAGATCCGCCGCAGCGCCTCGAGCGAGACGTGGCCGTCGAGTCCCTGGCGCACGTGCCGCGTCGACAGCCCTTCCCACACGACGTCGGCGAAGTAGGGCGAGATGTGATTGAGCGCCGCGGCCTTGATGCGGGGCTCGTGCGCCGCGGTCAGCATCGACAGGCACGACCCGAGGCTGGTGCCGCAGATGCCGATCGACGAGTAGCCCTGTCCGTGCAGCCAGCCGACCGCACGCCGCGCATCGAGCACCGCCTGCCGGCAGACCTGCAGCGTGCGTCCGACGTTGCTGCTCACGATGTAGTCGGCGCGCTGCAGTTCGGCCGGCATCCGCCAGTCGTGATACGGCTTGCTGAGGCGCAGCGCCGTGAGACCCACCCGGTTGAACAGGCGGCACAGGCCGACGTGGCCGTCGGGATCGGAGTTCCACTGCGGCAGCACGACGACCGCCCGGCCGCGATCCTCGCGGGCCTTGAACAGCCGCGCGTGCACGACGTTGTTCTCGGCGTGCGGCGTCACCACCTCGCTCGGAAAGCGAAGGTGACCCTGCCGATCGAGGTCGAACTCACTGGTGTCGGTGCTGGCGAAGTAGTCGTCGCTGTGGCTGAGGGCCTGGGCCGCGTACGCTTCGAGCGTCGCGACCGCCGCGGCGTCGCGGTCGGTCCCGGGAGCGGCGTCGTCAGACGCCCCAGGCACCCGCCGCGCGAGATCGGGCAGCCAGTCGAGCCCCCAGGCGAAGTCGCGGACGACACGGTCGGTACTGCGTTGGTGGAGGGATTCCTCCCAACGATGGAACGCCCAGCGGAGCACGCCTACAGCGTAGCCGATTCGTCCAGCGCCTCCTCGACGGTCGACGCGACCGCGACGAGCGATGCGGTGTCGCGGCCGACCAGTTGCAGGCTCACCGGCCAGCCGTCTGGCGTCGATCCGACCGGCAGCGCGATGGCCGGGTGGCGCGACAGGTTGAACGGCTGGGTGAGGCGGAGCATCGCCGCCCGCGTCAATTCCTCGCCATGAGGCCAGGCGACGAGGGTCTGACCGAGGCGAGGCGGGGTGATCGCCAGGCTCGGCAGGGCGAGCACGTCGGCGCGCGCCAACAGCGCCGCGACGTCCGCCTCGATGCGCGTGCGTGCGTCGAGGGCGGCCGCGTACTCGCTGTCGGGCGGTCGCGTCGCGGTCTGCAGTCGCGTCCGCACGGCCGGCGTGTAGGCATCGGCGTGGTCAGGCAGACGCGGCAAATGGTAATCGAGCGCCTCCCTGATGACGATCGTGCCGTAGGCGGGCGCGACCAGCGGCGCGGTTGCCAGTTCGGCGTCCTCCAGATGCGCCCCGGCCGCGGCAAGGCGGGCCAGCGCCTGGGTGACACGCGCGTCCACGGCCGCATCCACGGCCGCCCAGCCGAAGCCGCGCAGCACACCGATGCGGACGCCGCCGAGGCGGCGCGCCGGCGGCGGATCGGGCAAGGGACCGTGCGTGGCCAGGGCCCGCAGCGTCCACCAGGCGTCCTCCACGCTGCGCGCCAGCGGGCCCACGCAGTCGCAGGTCGGACTCAGCGGCACCACGCCGGTCAGCGACACCTCGCCCCACGACGGCTTGAGGCCAACCAGGCCGCAGCAGGCCGAGGGGATGCGGATCGACCCGCCGGTGTCCGATCCGATCGACACGTGGCACATGCCGGTGGCCGCGGCGACCGCGCCGCCCCCGGTCGAGCCGCCAGCGACGTGCGACGGGTCGTGCGGATGGCGCACCGGACCGAAGCCCGAGTCCTCGCTGGTCGTGCCCATCGCGAACTCGTGCAGGTTCGTGCGGCCGACGAACACGGGCCCCTGCGCGCGCAGGTGGGCGACGGCAGGTGCGTCGGCGCCGGCCACCTGCGTCATCGACTTCGAGCCCGCGGTCGTGACGTGTCCTTCCTGGTCGAGCAGGTCCTTCAGCGAGATCGGGATGCCGTGGAGCACACCGCGATCGTGACCGCGGCTCAGGTCACGGTCCGCCGTGTCCGCCGCGGCGCGCGCCCCGGCCGCGTCCACTTCGATGAAGGCGTTGGTCTCGGCCTGGCGGGCTTCGATGTGCGCCAGGCACGCCTCCACGAGCGCGCGCGTCGTCACGCGCCCGTCACGCAGTGCCCGCGCGGTGGCACGCACGGAACGTGCGGCAGCGGCATTGTCGGCTGCGGTCACGATCAGGCCTCGGGCAGCCGTTCGGCCGCGATGTCGTCGAGAGTGGCCATCGCACGGCGCAGGTGCGGGTTCACGATAGAGCGACCGACGACAGGGCCGATGTGCAGGGTCTCGCGCGGCCCCACCTGCATGATCCGCGCGTTCATGCGATCGCGGAACGCACGATACTGTTTCAGGTTGTCGGACATACTCGAGCCAGTCGGGTACCGGGTACCGGGTGCCGGGTACGAAGGCCCCAGGCCCAAGCCCCAAGCCCCAAGGCCCAAGGCCCAAGGCCCAGCATGGTGCCTCCCGCCGCCAGATTGTAGACTCGCGACCGAGACCCCAGAGATTTCATGCGACAGACCCGCATCATTGCCACGCTCGGCCCGTCCAGCGCCACACCCACCGGCGTGCCGGCGCTGATCGCCGCGGGGGTCGACATCTTCCGCCTCAACTTCTCGCACGGCACCCACGAGGAGCACGCCGAGGCGGCGCGGCTGGTGCGGGCAGGCGCGGCCGCCGCGGGGCGTCACGTCGCCATCCTCCAGGACCTCAGCGGGCCGAAGATCCGCACGGGCCGGCTCGCCGGAGGCACGCCGATCGCGCTGCCGGACGGCTCGCGCCTGCGCATCACGACCGGCGACGAGGAGGGTGTCGAGGGGCACGTCTACACGACGTTCGCCGGACTTGCGAGGTCGGTGACGCCGGGCATGCGCCTGCTGCTCGACGATGGCGCGCTCGAACTGCGGGTGGAAGCCACCGACGGGGTGTCGATCGACACGATCGTGACGGTCGGCGGCCACCTGGCGCAGCACAAGGGCATCAATGCGCCCGACGTCGCGCTGCCGGCCTCGGCCCTCACCGAGAAGGACATCGCGGATCTGCAGTTCGGCGCGTCGCTCGACGTCGACATGGTGGCGCTCAGCTTCGTGCAGACAGCGGAGGACCTGCAGCGGACGCGGGCCGCGCTCGCGGCCGCCGGCGCCCGAGGCACCCGCCTGATTGCGAAGATCGAACGGCCGCAGGCCGTGGACAACCTGGCCGCGATCCTGCCGCACTGCGACGGCGTGATGGTCGCGCGCGGCGACCTCGGCAACGAGGTGCCGCTCTACAGCGTTCCGCGCGCCCAGAAGGAGATCACGCGGCTCGCGCAGCAGGCCGGCACGCCGGTCATCGTCGCGACTCAGGTGCTCGAGTCGATGCGCACAAACCCGCGGCCGACGCGCGCCGAAGTGAGCGACGCGGCCAACGCGGTGGACGACTCGGTCGATGCCGTGATGCTGTCGGGCGAGACGGCGAGCGGCCGCTACCCGGTGGAGTCGGTGAAGATGCTGGACGCGGTGATTCGCGACGCCGAGAGCCTCGCAGTCGCGCCACGGGCGGCCTTCAACGCCGGCGTGCTCGGCGTGCCGCACAACCGCGCGATCTGCGAAGCCGCGCTGACGCTGGCGCGGGCAGGGGCGGCGGCGTCGATCGTCGCCGTGACCCGGGAGGGCAAGACCGCCCGCGTCCTCTCGGCGCTGCGTCCGGCTGCGCCGATTCACGCCGTGACGTTCGACGAGCGCGTCGCACGCAGCCTGATGCTGCACCGCGGCATCGAACCGATCGCCGTCGATCGATCGCTCGTCGACAACCCCGAAGGCATCGACATCGAGCGCCATCTCGTGCAGCGCGGCGTCCTGCGCAGCGGCGAGACGATCGTGTTCGTCAGCATCGCGGCGGATCTCACGCGCGCCGACGCGAACTTCCTCCGGATTCGGAGGGTTGGTTGAAACGAATCGCGCACACACTCACAAGCAAAAGTTGAAAGGGCCAAAAGGGCCAAAGGGCCAAAGTGCCAAAAGGGCAAGAAGGGCAAGAAGTGTGAGAGCTAATCAGGCAGCGCCGAGCCCGTACGCTTTTTGGACCTTTTTGAACTTTCCGTCCCTTCAACTTGTGCATCGCGTGCGGCTGTTCAAGGCGTTTCTTCGAGATGCCGCTGCAGCCCCTGCAGCGCCGCCGTCCAGCCACTGTCGATGACACGGTAGAAGCGGCGCCAGCGCGGGCTGTCGTCGCAGCCGCTCTGCTGGATGCGAAGGCGGGTGCCGCCCTCGACGGGTTCGCAGGCCACGTGCAGCGCCATCGGGCCAATCGGATCGCCCACCGGCGGCAGCCAGTAGGCGTCGGCGAGGAAGAACTCGCGACCGGAACGCACATCGATCACGACGCCGTAGAAGGTGCCGCCGAGCGGACCAATGAGGTCGTCGTGCCCGTAGGTCGGCCAGGCGAGCGCGTAGATGCCGAGCGGTCGCGGCGTCGTCACGGCCTCCGACACGCTCCACCACGTGCGCAGCAGCTCGGGCGCGAAGAACGCGGCGAACACGGCGTCGGCATCGGCGGCGATTTCGAGCGTGACGTCGAACGCCGACGGGTCGGCGGGCGGACCAGCGGCCATCTCGCGCGGAGTATGACACGCGGGTCCCCTTGCCAGCCGCGCGGTCGAGGTCTAATCTGGATGCCGGGCAAATGACGCGCACGACCATCACCATTACCGTGACCACTCGAAAGCGGGAGCTGTTTCCCGCGCGCGGGTGGCACGTGTACGCGTCGTGAGCTGAACCACGAGTTTCACGCGTACGTGCCCGAGAAACCCGCCGCGCGGCCCGCGCAGGCGGGTTTTGTCGTTTCAGGCGGTCGAAACGAGGAGTCGATGTCTCGAGTGGAAGTCGGCGTGCTGGGCGCCACCGGCACGGTGGGTCAACAATTCGTGCGATTGCTCGCGAACCATCCGTGGTTCGAGGCCACGTGGCTGGCCGGCAGCGAGCGATCGGCAGGCAAGTCGTACCGCGACGCCGCCGCGTGGAAGCTGTCCACGCCCGTGCCCGACGCGGCCGCGGCGCGCATGGTCCAGCCGCCGCAGCCCGGCACGGGTCCAAAGCTGGTGTTCTCGGCCCTCGATGCCAACGTCGCGGGCGACCTCGAGAAGGCCTTCGCGGAGGCGGGTCACATCGTGGTCAGCAACGCCCGCAACTACCGCATGGATCCGCTGGTCCCGCTGCTCGTCCCCGAGGTCAACCCCGACCATCTGTCGCTCGTCGCACGGCAGCAGGGCGCCTACGGGTGGAAGGGTGGCATCGTCACCAACCCGAACTGCTCGACCGTGTTCCTCGCGATGGCGCTGGCGCCGCTCCGCGCGCTCGGCCTCACCAGGGCCAACGTCGTGACGCTGCAGGCGGTCTCGGGCGCCGGCTATCCCGGTGTGCCGTCGCTCGACATCCTCGGCAACGTGGTGCCGTTCATCGGCGGTGAGGAAGAGAAGCTGGAGAGCGAGCCGCAGAAGATCCTCGGCCGCCTGGCCGACGCACGGGTCGAGCCGCATCCGGTCGTCATCAGCGCACACACCACGCGCGTGCCGGTCATCGACGGGCACACCGAGATGATCTCGGTGGACTTCGCCTCGGCGGTCACGGCGGCCGACATCCGCGCCGCGTTCGAGGCCTTCCGCGGCGAACCGCAGGACCGCGGCCTGCCGTCGGCCCCGGCCCGTCCGCTCGTGTACCTCGAGGCCGACAACCGCCCGCAGCCGCGCCTCGACGTCGAGCGCGACAACGGCATGACGGTGTTCCTCGGCCGGCTCCGGCCGTGCCCGGTGCTGCAGCACAAGTTCGTCGCCCTCGGCCACAATACGGTCCGCGGCGCGGCTGGCGCGGCGCTGCTCAACGCCGAACTGATGCAGGCGCAGGGCCAGCTCTGAGGACATGCCGATGGTGGTCATGAAGTTCGGCGGTACGTCGGTGAAGGACCCCGAGGCGATCCAGCGCCTGGCCCGCATCGTCGCGCGAGAGTCGGGGCTGAGCGGCACACCGGTCGTGGTGGTCTCGGCGATGTCGGGGATCACCGATCAGTTGCTCGACGCGGTGGCGGCGGTCGAACGCGGCGACGATGAGGTCGCGGCGCTCGGGGTGACGCTGATGCGCGATCGTCACCGTGCGGCCGTCGAGTCGCTGCTGCAGGGCGACGCGCGCGACGAAGTGACCGACTCGCTCGAGCGGCAGTGGCGCGAGACCGCATCGCTGCTGCACGCGATGGCAGTGCTCCGCGAGGTGTCGCCGCGCTCTCGCGACACGGTCGTCGCGATGGGCGAGCTCGCGAGTTCGCAGCTGGTGGCCGCGGCGCTCACTGCGCTCGGCCTGCCGGCGCAGTTCGTGGACGCCCGCGAGGTGCTCGTGACGAGCGCCGACCACGGCAGCGCGCAGCCCGATCAGGCCTCGACCGCGGCACGCCTGCAGGACCGTGTGGTGCCGCTGGCCCGCGCCGGCATCGTCGCGGTGCTCGGCGGCTTCATCGGCGCGACCCGTGAAGGCGCGACGACAACGCTGGGACGAGGCGGGTCGGATTATTCGGCCTCGCTGTTCGGCGCCGGGTTGCGGGCCGCCGAGATCCAGATCTGGACCGACGTGGACGGCATGCTGACCGCCGATCCCCGCGTCGTCCGCAGCGCGCGGCCGCTGCCTTCGCTGTCGTTCGCCGAGGCCTCGGAGCTCGCGTACTTCGGCGCCAAGGTGCTGCACCCGAGCACGATCGCGCCGGCCGTGGCCGACGGCATTCCCGTGCGCATCCTCAACTCGCATCGCCCGGAGGTCGCCGGCACGACGATCACCGCCACGCCGCCGTTGCCAGACGCGCCGCTGACCGGCCTCGCGTGCAAGCGCGACATCACGGTGATCGACATCCGATCGACGATGATGCTCGCCGCATACGGGTTCATGCGGCGGGTGTTCGAGGTGTTCGAACGCTACCGGACGTCGGTCGACGTGATCACGACGTCGGAGGTGAGCGTCTCGATCACGATCGAGGACCGGCGAGCCCTCGAGGACATCGTGCGCGACCTGTCGGCGTTTGCCGACGTCAGCGTGGAATCGGAGATGGCGCTGCTCTGCGCGGTGGGCGAGCGCCTGCGGCTGGAGGCCGGGCTCGCAGCGCGCGTCCTCGGCGCGCTCGACGAGTTCCCACTGCGCATGGTGTCGCAGGCAGGAGCGCGGCGGAACCTGACGGTGGTGCTGCCGCAGGCGCAGCTGCCGGCGGCGATGGCCCGCGTCCACGAGCGGTTCTGCCTCGTGCCCCAACTGCAGCCGGCGACCGCTGCCGGAGCGCGCGCGTGATCCGAGCCGTCCTGTTCGGGCACGGCCGCATGGGTACGCAGGTCGGCCTGCATGCCGCCTCGCACGGCGTCGAGGTGACCGGCGTGCTCACGCACGAGAGCACGGCCGAGGACTGGGAGCAGATCGCCCGGGCGCGGGCCGACGTCGTGATCGATTTTGCAACCGGCGAGGCGCTGCAGGCGTCACTCGAGGCGATGTGCGCGATCGCGCCGACGCTCGTCATCGGCAGCACCGGGTGGGCGGCCTTCGAGCCCGAGGCGCGGGCGATCGTCGCCGGGCATGGCGCCGGCGTCGTCGTCGCGTCGAACTTCTCGGTCGGCGCCTACCTGATGGAAGCTGCGGTCCTGGCGATGGCGGCGTCGGTCGAGGGACTGGACGACTACGAGACGTTCCTGCACGAGTCGCATCACTCGAAGAAGCTGGATGCACCGTCGGGCACGGCTCTGCAGTTGGTCGACGCCCTGCGACGGGCCGGGCTGAGCCGGTCCATCGACGTCTCATCGACGCGCGCCGGACACATCCCTGGCATCCACACGGTCGGCGTGGACGGCCCGGCCGAGACGGTCACCGTCACGCACACCGTGCGCGATCGCGCCACGTTCGCGCACGGCGCGCTGCGCGCCGCGCGGTGGGTGCAGGGACGGCAGGGGTGGTTCACGATGCGCGACGTCCTCGGCATCGGCTAGGAAATGGGAGGCGATATGCTTGACGCCATGACTTCACGTCGTCCGTTCACAGGCTGCGGCACGGCCCTGGTCACGCCCTTCACCACCGGAGGGCGCGTGGACGAAGCGGCGGTGCGCCGGCTTGCCCGGCGCCAGGTCGAGGCCGGCATGCACTTCCTCGTGCCGATCGGCACGACCGGCGAGGCGCCGACGCTGAACGACGAGGAGCGCCGGCTCGTCGTCTCGCTCGTCGTCGACGAGGTGGCCGGCGTCGTGCCCGTGCTGGCGGGCGCCGGCGGCTACAACACCGCCGAAGTGATCGACGCCGCCCACGCGATGGCGTCGGCCGGCGCCTCCGGCATCCTGTCGGTGTCGCCGTACTACAACAAGCCGACGCAGGACGGCCTCTACCAGCACTATGCGTCGATCGCCGCCAACACCAGCCTGCCGATCGTGCTCTACAACGTGCCGGGCCGCACCGGCAGCAACATCGAGCCGGCGACCACGGAGAAGCTGGCGCAGCTGCCGCAGATCGTCGGCATCAAGGAAGCCTCGGGCAACCTCTTCCAGATCGCCGACGTCCGCCGCCGCGTGCCCGCCGACTTCCTCGTGCTGAGCGGCGACGATGCGCTGACGGTGCCGGTGATGGCGCTGGGCGGCGAGGGCGTGATCTCGGTGGCGGGCAACGAGGTGCCAGGCGACATGGCGCGCCTCGTCGAGGCGTGCGAGCGCGGCGATTTCGCCGCAGCCCGTACGATCCACGAGCGGCTGCTGCCGCTGCTGCAGGCCAACTTCGTCGAGTCCAACCCCGTGCCCGTGAAGGCCGTGATGGCGCTCGCCGGCCTGATCGAGCCCGTCTACCGCCTCCCCATGGTCAATCCGTCCAGTCAGACGCTGCAGACGCTGCGGCGCATCGCCCTCGACCTCGGCCTCCTCGCGGAGACCACCTCGGCATGAGCGTCGAGACACTTCGCAGTGACGTCGAGCGGCTGTGGGCCGCGGGTTCGGACGGATCGAAGGACGAAGGACGCGAGGTCTTCGCGCGATTGCGCGCCGCGCTGTCGGCAGGCACCGTGCGGGCGGCGTCGCCCGATCCCGCGTCGCCCACCGGCTGGGCGGCCAACGCCTGGGTCAAGCAGGGCATCCTGCTCGGGTTCCGGGTCGGCGATCTCGCCGACGCCTCGATGGACCACGGCCGCTGGCCGTTCTTCGACAAGGACACGCTGCCGCTGCAGCGCTTCACGATCGGCAGCGGCGTGCGCATCGTGCCCGGCGGCACCTCGATCCGCGACGGCGCGTACCTCGCACCAGGCGTCATCGCCATCCCGCCGACGTTCGTGAACATCGGCGCCTACGTCGGCGAGGGATCGATGATCGACTCGCACGCCCTCGTCGGGTCGTGCGCGCAGATCGGCGCGCGCGTGCACCTGAGCGCCTCGGCGCAGATCGGCGGCGTCATCGAGCCGGTCGGGGCGCTGCCCGTGATCGTCGAGGACGACGTGCTCGTCGGCGGCAACACCGGCATCTACGAGGGCGCGGTGATCAAGGCCCGCGCCGTCATCGGCGCCGGCACGATTCTCACGGGATCGACGCCGGTCTACGACCTGCCCAACGGCCGCATCATCAGGCCGGAGGCCGGCCAGCCGCTCGTCATCCCCGAGGGCGCGGTCGTCGTGCCGGGGGCACGCGCGGTGACCGAGGGCCCCGGCGTGGACTGGAAGCTCTCGCTGGCGACGCCGGTCATCGTCAAGTACCGCGACAGCCGCACCGACACGCGCACCGAGCTCGAACGATGGATCCGCTAGACGTCGTCGCACTCACCCGGCAGCTCGTCGATCTCGACAGCACGACGGGGCAGGAGGCGGTCGTCTGCGCGCTGGTCGGCGAGACCCTCGAGGAGCGCGGCTACACCGTGACGCGCCAGGTCGTCACCGAGCGGCGCGTCAACATCCTCGCCACGGCGGGAGCGCCGGAGGTGGTGTTCTCGACGCACATGGACTGCGTGCCGCCGTTCTCGCCGAGCCGCGTCGAGCACGACCGCATCCATGGCCGCGGCAGCTGCGACGCCAAGGGCATCCTGGTCTCGCAGCTGGCGGCGGCCGAGGCCCTGCGCGCGTCGGGCGAATCGCGCGTCGGCCTGCTGTTCCTGGTCGGCGAGGAACGGGGCAGCGATGGCGCGATGATCGCCGATGCGATCTCGACCGGTGCGACGCGCTTCCTCGTCAACGGCGAACCCACCGAGGGCAAGCTCGCGATCGGCCACCGCGGCGTGTGCCGCGTCAAGCTCACGGCGCATGGCCGGGCGGCGCACTCGGGCTATCCGCACCTCGGCGAGTCGGCGATCGAGAAGCTGCTCGACGCGCTGCAGCTCGTGCGCGGCATGGCGCTTCCCGTCGATGCGGTGCTCGGCCCGACGCAGGTCAACATCGGCGGCATCGCCGGCGGCCTCGCCCCCAACGTCATCGCGCCGGACGCGACCGCCGACCTGCTGTTTCGCATCGTCACGCCGTACGAGGTCGTGCTCGAGGCGCTGGCGCCGATCCGGCCGCTGGTCGACGTCGAGTACGTCTACCACGTGCCGCCGCTGCACATGGCGACCGTCGCCGGCTTCGACACGGAAGTCGTCGGTTACACGACGGATGCGCCGCTGCTCAACGCCTGGGGCACGCGGCTGATGTACGGCCCCGGCTCGATTCACGTCGCCCACACCGACCACGAATCGGTGGCGATTGCCGACCTGCACCGGGCGGTCGAGGACTACCAGCGCATCGCGCGGACCTTGCTGGCCGCCCCGCCCGGTTGACGGCGCGACCGGCAGGTCTTTGGTAACGTATCGCCCATCGACCATGAGCAGCCAACCCCTCGCCTACCTCAACGCCGAGTTCCTCCAGAGCGACGATGCGCGGCCGCTGCGCATCCTGGCCGAGTACCTCGAGCCGCACCGGCGATTCACCGAGGAGAAGATCAAGGACACGGTCGTGTTCTTCGGGTCGGCCCGCGTCAAGAGCCGGGCCGAGATGAGGCGATCGATGCAGCTGCTCAAGGTGCGCGGCAATTCGACGCTGAAGGCGCGGGCCAGCAAGGACGAGATCAAGCGCGCCGAGAAGGGGCTCGAATGGTCGCGCTACTACGAGGAGGCCCGCACGCTGGCCAAGCTGCTCACCGAGTGGACCGGCACGCTGGACACCGACATGCACCGCTTCGTGGTCTGCTCGGGCGGCGGCCCCGGCATCATGGAGGCCGCCAACCGCGGCGCCCACGAGGCCGGCGGCAAGAGCATCGGCCTGAACATCAAACTGCCGTTCGAGCAGGGCCCCAATCCGTTCATCAGCGAGCGCCTGCACTTCGAGTTCCACTACTTCTTCATGCGGAAGTTCTGGTTCGCCTACCTCGCCAAGGCGCTGGTCGTGTTTCCCGGCGGCTTCGGCACGCTCGACGAGGTCTTCGAGATCCTGACGCTGGCCCAGACGCAGAAGCTGTCGAAGGAACTGAAAGTGATCCTCTACGGATCGGAGTACTGGGACCAGATCCTGAAGTTCCAGCCGATGGTCGAGTGGGGCGCCATCCATCCCGACGACCTCGACCTGATGCACAAGGTCGACACGCCGAAGAAGGCGTTCGCGGTCCTGCGCGAGCACCTCGAAGTCAACCACCTGCGACCTGAAGCTCCGGCGACCGAGACGCGGAAGCCCGACATCGCCAAGACGCGCGGATGACACGCCTGACCCTGCTGGAGGCCTTCCGCCTGCTGACACCGTCAGACGGCGTCGCCGACGACCAGCTCGAACGCGCGACGGCGATCGTCCAGGCCGAGGTGCAGCGCCTGGCTCGCCGGTTGACGTTCTCCGAGCAGGTCTGCGAGGACGCCGCCGTCGAGACGACGCTGCACATGCTGTACGGCGGATCGCGCACGACGGGCGCAATCGCCTGCGACTCCGATCCCCGCGTCCGCGGCTTCCTCAAGCGGGCCGTGTACAACAAGGCGGTGGAGCTGTGGCGGCAGGAGAAAGCGCGCGCGGAAGAGCCGCTCGACCTGCCCGACCGGCCGCGCCCGCTGGCCGTCGTCGAGCAGACGATCGAGGACGAGCTGAGCAGCGACGACCTTCCGGCGCTCGCGGCGCGCATCGACGACGCCTTCCACGCCACGGTGGTGCCGGCCTGCGCCGACGGCCATGCGCACGCGGCGGCACGGACCGACTTCCTGCAGTCTGTCGCGCACATGCGGGCGCTCGTCTACGAAGAGACGACGATCGACGCGGTCGTGGTCGAGGCCACCGGCCGAAGCGGTCCGACCGCCGAGGCGGCGGTCCACGCGCGGCATTCGCGGGCCCGCCGGCGCCTGCTCGAGTACCTGCGCGAAGAGGAAGCGGCGGGCCGCATGACGCCGGTCCTGGCGCAGCAGTATCGAGGGTGTGTCAGTTTCCTCCAGCGCCGGGCGTCCAGCGCCAAGGAGAGCGCGCGCCGCGCGCTGCGCGACCAGCCATGACCACCACCCCCACTCGCGACGTCCTCAACCGCCTCGGCATGACCGGACTCGCCGTCTCGGACGCCGACCGCCTCGCGTGGTCGGCCTCGGGCGAGAGTCACGCCCGCGGCGTCGTACCCGCGGCCGCGCTGGCATTCTCCACGCTCGCCGCCAGCGGCTTCGTCGACGTCCCGTTCGCCTCCGTGTCGGCCCAGGCGCTCGGGCGCCTCGACGCCGCCGTGTCGTCGCCCGGCACGCACGTGATGCGGCTGTCGGCGCCGCGTGGGCACGCGGTGCACGTGCGCGTGCCGGAGGGATGGCGCGCCGAGGACGTCGCCTACGTGCCCGACGAGGACCCGGGCACCGTGTACGTCGACCTCGCGGCCGCACCGGCGGTGCTCGTGCGCGGTGGCGCCGACGCCGTGATGCTGCATGCCGACGACCGGGGCGTGGTCGTCGCCGGCGTGTCCCGCAGCATCGAGGCGATGGCGCCGCTCGAACAGCCTCCCGCCCTGGACGCCTGGCTCGCCGCGTGCGACGACGCGTGGCTCGCCGAACAGGTCGCGCCGCTGTCGGAGGCTGGCGATCCGTGGACGGCGGTCGTCGCGGCCGGCATGCTCGGCCGCCTCGCGACGCCGGGCTCGCCCGCACAGGCGCGCGCCTGGCTCGATGCCGCGCGACGAGGCGAGGCCAGCGAGAGCATCCGTGGCCCGCGGCGCTGGGCCGCGGCCCTGGCCGGCAGCGACGTCGCGCGCGTCGAGTCGCAGGCACTCGCCGAAGCGTCGGCGCTCGTGCTCGACGTCGAGGACGCCATCGCCGACGTCGATGCCCGCGTCGAGGGCTGGGACGACACCGTACGCGAACTCGCGCATCGTCGCGACGACCTGGAAGGCGTGCTGCTCCTCCTGGACGGGGCAGGCGCCGGCACGGCGATCAGATCGTCGTTGGCCGCGGTCGATCACGAGGGCCTGGTGCTCCGGCTCGCGATCGAGCCCGACATCCTGGACAACGACGAACGTCTGCGACGCGCCGGGCTCAAGGATCCCGATGCGTGGTGGGCGGCGCATGCTGCCTGAACTCGAACGCGGCGCCGCCGATCGGGCGGCCCGTGCGCGGCTGGCGCCGGTGTTGCGTGCCGGTCCGTGGTGCTGGCCGCCGCCGGCTCACCCCTCGTTCGAGCTGGCACAGAGCATCGCTGGCGTCGATTCGGCGCCTGCCACACCGGTCGCCGTGTTGCCGGCGGTCAGCGTCGACGAACGGTGCGGCCACGCCTGGCTCGCACACCTGGACGCCGCACTGCCATCGTCGGCAGAGATCGGCCGAGAAGCCCGCCGATCGTGGGATGCCGCGGCACTCGCGCTGCCGCGTTCGGTGCCGCTGCTGTGGAGCGCCGTCGGCGACGCGCATGCCCACGCGCCGCGCGTGGTCGCCGTCGGCACGCACCTGGCGGGCGCCGCGCAGGCGACGCCGTGCCGCGTCGTCCAGGGGCCGTCGTTCGGCCTGACCTTCCTGTTGCTGCAGGCGTCGCGCGCGTTCGCTGCGCCGCTGCCCGATGACATCGCGGCCAGTGCCGCGATCCGCGAGGATGGGCGCCTCGAACCCGTCGGCGGGCTCGACGTGAAACTGGCGACGATCCGGGCGCTCTTCCCGCGGGTCAGGCGCGTGCTCGTGGCGGCGGCCCAGGCCGACGATGAGGGGCTGGGGGAAACGGGCCTCGAGATCGTGCCGGTGCGCAGTGCGTCGCAGGCGCTCGACCTGGTGTACGGCGACGCACTGGCGGCGCTGCTGCTGCAGGCCGGCGCCGATCCGCGGCGCCGGCAGGACCTCGCCGAGTGGTTCTTCCGCTTCTCGCTGGTGGGGCGGGGCGAGCTCGTGGACTGGGCGCCGGTGGCAGGCGCGGCCGCGCGGGCCCGAGCCGACTGGCCCGATCTCACGGCCGATCAGGAGTTCCGGATCGCGTTCGCGCAGGGCGTCGCCGAACGCCACGAGTTCAACGCCGGCACGCTGCCGGTGCCCGAGGCCGACTGGCTCGCCGCGCGGCCGGCGCCCTTGCGTTTGCAGGTGCTCGCGCACCTCGTGCAGCAGTGCGCCGATACCGGGGAGCCGGCGTTCGACGCGCTGGCGCCGCTGCTGGCGCGGTTCAGGCAGCCGGACCTGCGGGAAGGTCAGCCCATGGGCTGGCGGCTCGAGGGCGCCGTCGCGCGGCATCTTGCCGTGAGCGGGGCGCCGCGCGAGGCGCTTGCGCGGCAGGCGGCGTTGACCCGCGCGTACGTGGACATCCTCTCGCCAGGCGATGCGTCCTTCCCGCTGGCGGAGTGGCTGCGGCTGTCGGGCGCCCTGCGCGACCGCGACGGGTTCGCAGATGCTGACGCGATGCGCCGGTCGCTCGATCCGGTCGGGGCGTTCGGTCTCGCCGGGAGTGCGTACATCGACCTCGCGCGCGAGCGTGCGGCGCTGCGGCTCGGGGTCGGTGATGGTGCGGCCACGCTCGAGCGCCTGCACGCGATCGCGGCCGACGTGGCGGTCGCGAGCCACGTGCGGTGGAGTGCGGCACGGGCGTGGATCGGTGCGGTACCAGACGCCGCCGGATCTGCCGTCGCCGTCGCGCTCGCCGCTGCGGCCGCCGAACCGGACGCGCGTCGGCACCATGCCGCGCGGGTGGCCGCGGCGCTCGTCGCCCTGGATGCAGCGCTGGCGCAGGGACGTGCGCTCGACAGCCAGGCCGCGATCGAGCGCCTGAGAGACCTGGAGCCGGGTATCCTGCGGCATCTGGACGGCGCCGCGAGCGGGATGCCGCTGCCCGACTACGTCGCCACGTACTATCCGTATTGAGAAGCGCGTCGATGACCTTCGAGCCCGTACTGCCGCCGCCCGACGAGACGTCCTGCCCCGACTGTGGCGAAGCGCTGGACCTGGTCGGCAGCGAGGTGTCGTCGGGGGCGTTCCGGACGCAGGCCGCGTCGATGCCGCAGCGCACGATCTACTTCTTCGATTGTCCGGAGTGCGGCACGTGCTGGAAGTTCAGCACCCGCCTGCTGCCCGACCCGGTGCGTCAGACGCTGCGCGACACGGCAGGCCGGGAGCCCCGCTGAGCGTTACCGTGTGCCGCCGCGTCCCCGCGACGCGTTTTCGAGGAATTCCTGTGGCCGCGCTTGCCGGTCGCAAACGGCCGTCGCCATAATGACGAAGGCCCTGCCTCCGGTGGAGACAGGGCCCATGATGCATCCGTCACTCGCCTCCACGCGGGTGGAGCGAGCCGCGCGTTGTCGTCCTACTTCTTGTCGAAGGACACCTTGGTCGCGATCTTCGAGTCGCCCGCGCCCTTGGTGAAGTGTACCGTCACGAGCTGGCCCGTCTTGGTGGCGAGGCCGGACACCTGACCCTCTGCGCCGACGACCTTCGTGCTGTCGGCATAGCGGAAGGTGTGCTGCGTGTCGTCGGCCGACTTGATGACGAGCTCCATCGCGTCGGTGTCGACCTTCACGAGCTCACCGGTGGCGGAGGACTCGTCAGCGGCCTCGGTGGCCATCTCGGTTTGGGGCTTGTCCTGATCGAGCGGCACCGGATAACGGGGCGCCGGCTGCGCCTGCTGGGTCGGTTGCGGGCTCGACGGCTGCGGGTCCTGCGCCAGGGCAGGAGCGGCGATGGCGGTGATGATGGCGAAAGAAGCGAGCGTACCGGTGAACGTCTTCATGATGATTCCTCCGTTATGTCGTCGCGTCGGTGCGTGTGATTCAGTCTTCCGCCGGCCCCTGCGAGGACCGGCAACTGCGTTCATGGAGAGGCAAGCAACATGCCGAAGTCGGGTCAGCCGCAGAAGTCGTTGGCAGCACGCAAGTTGTCGCGAGCCCCAGCCGTGCTCGCGCGCGGCTGGGCTTTGGCTCGATCGAGCACATTTTGCTCGAGCAGAAGTAAGTTTTTCCTCGCGCTTGCCCTGCTGATGGTGGCGGCGCCGATGGCGAAGGCCCGGCTGTCGGCCCACGCGGCCGAGGCGGGCGATCCCGCGCGGCGGGCCCAACGTGTCGTCGATGCCTTACGCGTCAAGCTTGGCTTGATGGCGACGGTCGTCGTGCGGCTGGTCGATCACGACGCACGGATGGCGTCGGTCCGCGCCGACGCCGATGCTCCAGGCGGCTTCGTGATCGCGCTGCAGCGCGACTTCGTCACCCGCCTTTCGCCGGCCCAGCTGGAAGCCGTCCTCGCACACGAACTCGGGCACGTGTGGGTGTCCACGCACCATCCGTACCTGCAGACCGAACAGCTGGCCAACCGCATCGCGATGCGGCTGGTATCGCGAGAGATGCTCGTCGAGGTGTACCAGACGGTGTGGGGCGTCGACGCGCTGCACGGCTCGTTCGAGAAGTTCCTCGGCGTCGAGTCGACGGTCGCCGCGAGCGCTCAGCAGCAATAGATCGAGGCGGCGTTCACAGCTCCTTGATGCGGATGTTGCGGAACTCGATGTAGTCGTTGTGCCCGAGGAAGGCGATGTGGCCGCTGGTGCGGGCCAGCCCCGGGTGCTTCTTCAGGACTTCCGGATCCTTCACGCTGTCGAGGTTGGCGTCGAGAATCGTCTGCCCGTTCAGGACGACCTTCACCTGCCGGCCGTCCACTGTCACTTCCTGCACGTTCCACTCGCCGGCCGGCTTCATCGCCCCGCGCTTGGCCGCGATCACGTCGTAGACGCTGCCGTGATACTGCGTCTCCTTCAGCTTGCCCCACTTGCCGGCGAGCGCCGCCTTCTCGTCCAGGATCTGCAGCTCGATCCCCTGGTAGGCCGCGTCGCCCTCGCGCGGGGTGCGGATGCCGAGGCCGTTGTTGGAGCCGCCCTCCGGCATCTTGAACTCGAAGCGCAGCACGAAGTCGTCGTACTGCTTGTCGGTGATCAGCTTGCCGCCGCCGCCCTTGGCGCAGTACAGCACGCCGTCCTTCACGCCGTAGCCTTCGCCGCGCTGGCCAATCGTCGTCCAGCCGGCGAGGGTCTTGCCGTCGAAGATGGGCGTGAAACCTGTCTCGCCGCCTTGAGCCGAGACCAACGACGACGATCCGATCGCCAACGCGAGAACGAGTGCACTGCCGAGACTGGATGAACGCATGGACCTACTCCTACTGTCAGGGGAGGGAA
The DNA here is from genome assembly GCA_966211945.1 of uncultured bacterium. GTDB lineage: Bacteria > Acidobacteriota > Vicinamibacteria > Vicinamibacterales > Vicinamibacteraceae > Luteitalea. The sequence continues at coordinate 13,598 of CBIHOS010000009.1, read as the reverse complement.
GACGTAGGGACGCGCCGGCGGCGCGTCCCTACCTATCGACTCGATACCAACGACGCTCGGTAGGGACGGCCCGCCGGGCCGTCCGATCTAATACAACAACGCCGCTGTGCGCAAGCCGTCGAACGAGTTCGCGTCGAGCCGACACGTGACGCTGACGTCGCGCGGGCTGGCTCCCGCGTCGATCGCACGGCGCAGCCCGTCCGATCCGGCCAGGATGTCGATCGGCATCTTCTCGTACTCGTACTCGTAGGGCGGCGGGCGCCACGGCAGCACGCCGCCGGGCAGCGCGTCCCGGAAGGCGCACAGCAGCGCGATCGCCGCGTCCACCGCTCGGAAGCGTTCGCGATCGGTGACATGAAGCTGGCAGCCGCCGCAGGTCACGCGCGCGTGCTTCTGGAACGTCGGCTCGAAGTAGGCCGGGCGGAAGTGAACGCCCGGCAGTTCCAGGGCATTCAGGCCGGCGGCGAACGACCCGGCGTCGATGCCCGGATGCCCCACGAGCTCGAACGGGCGCGTCGTACCTCGGCCCTCGGAGATCAGCGTGCCCTCGAACAGCACCATCCCGGGATACACGGTGGCGGCGTCGAGCGTCGGACTGTTCGGCGCCGGAATCACCCACGGCACGGTGGTCGCGTCCCACCAGTGGTCGCGCGACCAACCCTCCATCGCCACGGTCTCGAGCGTCGCGCCGAGGCCGAACTGCTCGTTGAACAGGCGGGCCAGTTCGGCGATCGTCAGGCCGTGGCGCAGCGCGATGGGGAACAACCCGACGAACGACTCGAAGCCCGGTTGCAGCATCGGGCCCTCGACGATGCGTCCGCTGACGGGATTGGGCCGATCGCAGACGATGACCGTCTTGCCCGTGCGGGCCGCCGCCTTCAGGCAGTACGCCATCGTGTACACGAACGTGTAGACGCGTGTCCCGACATCCTGCAGATCGACGACGATCACGTCGAGATCGGCGAGCATCGCGTCGGTGGGTTCGCGGGTCTCGCTGTACAGCGAGTACACCGGCACGCGCCTGGCTGCATCCTCCGCGTGCGGCGTCTCGATCATGTTGTCCTGCAGGGTCGAGTGGAAGCCGTGCTGCGGTCCGAAGATGGCGCGCAGATCGGCGCCCGCGGCCCTGACCTGATCGACGGCGTGCGCGTAGGTCGCGTCCACCGAGGACGGGTTGGCCACCAGGCCGACACGGGCGCCCTTGAGGCGTCCGGACGCCAGCAGGCGGGTGAGTCCAAGCGTGACGGGCATGTCGATCAGGACGCGGTCAGGGAGCGGTGATGGGTGCCTTCGAGGCAGCAGACTGCCGCGAAGGCGTCGATCTGGTACAGCGGCAGCCGCATCAGATGATCACGCGCCAGCCGCGCGGGTCGGGGTCCAGTCCGTACTGGATGCGCGTGATCGTGTCGTACAGCCTCTGCGCGATCGGGCCGACGGCGCCGCCGTCGATCACCATGTCACCCTCGTCGCTGCTCAGCGTGCCGACCGTCTGGATGACGGCGGCCGTGCCGACGCCGAACACCTCCTGGAGCGTGCCGCGTGCGTGGGCGTCGCGCACCTCGGTGATCGAGATCGGCCGCTCCTCGACCGGCAGGCCCCAGTCGCCGGCGAGCGTCAGGACGGTGTCGCGCGTGACCCCCGGCAGGATGCTGCCGCCGAGCGGCGGCGTGATCAGCGTGCCGTCGATCACCAGGCACAGGTTCATCGTGCCGACTTCCTCGAGGTGTTCGTGGGTGATCGCGTCGAGCCACAGCACCTGATCGCAGCCGCGCTCGCGCGCTTCCTCTGCGACCTGCAGGCTGGCGACGTAGTTGGCGGCGGCCTTGGCCGCGCCGATGCCGCCCTTGACGGCGCGCACGCGCTCGCGCTCGACCCAGATGCGCACCGGCTTGAGCCCGCCGGCGTAATAGGCACCGACCGGGCCGGTGATCACGTAGAACAGGTAGCTCTTCGAGGCCCGCACGCCGAGGAAGGGCTCGGTGGCGATGATCGTCGGCCGCACGTACAACGCGGTGCCCGGCGCCGATGGCACCCAGTCGGCGTCGGCGGCGACCAGCTGCGCGATGCCCTGCACGAAGAGCTGCTCGTCGATGGCCGGAATCGACAGGCGCGCCGCGCCGCTCGCCATGCGGTGCGCGTTGCGGTCCGGACGGAAGAGCGCGATGTTCCCGTCGGCGAGACGGTAGGCCTTGAGTCCCTCGAACATGGCCTGGCCGTAGTGCAGCACGGAGGCGGCCGGGTCGAGCGGGATCGGTCCGTACGGCACGATGCGCGCATCACTCCAGCCGCGGCCCTCTTCGTAGTCGACCAGAAGCATGTGGTCGGCGAAGTACTTGCCGAATCCCAGCGCGTCCTGCGCGGGGTGGGAGCGCGGCGAGGACGTCCGGGTGACCGGAATCGGGGCGGCGGACGCAATGACGGACATTCGGGCAGGCCTCCCCCGGCGCCTCCCGCGTGCACGACCGATGCGGACCAGGCGTCGGAAACGGCAATTGTATCCCGAGGGCCCGACGCGCGCGCCGGCGCAGTTGCGCGCACGCCGCGCCGGGCGTAGTGTTGACGACTGCCGCGCCCGCCCGGTCGTCCGGAGGAGCCCGGTTTTCAGCCGTGACGACCTCAGCCCTCCGGGCCTGGCTTCTCTCCGACCTTCAACCCGAAACCATCACCGGGCACGCCCCGACACACACCGCGCCGTGGTGGCGGGTGATGTGTCTCACCGGCGTCGACTACTTCTCGACCCTGGGCTATCAGCCCGGCATCGCCTTCCTCGCCGCCGGCGTGCTCTCGCCGATCGCGACGCTGGTGCTGGTGGCGCTGACCCTGTTCGGCGCCCTGCCGGTGTACCGCCGCATCGCCGCGCTCAGTCCCCACGGCCAGGGCAGCATCTCGCTGCTCGAGCAGCTGCTGCCACGCTGGCGCGGCAAGGCGCTGGTCCTGGTGCTGCTCGGGTTCGCGGTCACCGACTTCGTGATCACCATCACGCTGTCTGCGGCCGACGCCACCGAGCACATCATCCACAACCCGTTCGCGCCGCCCTGGCTCGATCACCCGCTCGGCCTGACCCTTGCGCTCCTGACCGCGCTCGGTGCGGTGTTCCTCAAAGGCTTCCGCGAGGCGATCGGCCTGGCCGTCGTGATCGTCGTCGGCTACCTCACCTGCAACGTCGTCGTCCTGACCGTGGAGTTGTGGAACGTCGCCCATCATCCGGAGTACTTCGCCAACTGGCGGTCGGCGCTGTTTGCCACGCACGGCAACCCGGCGATGATGGCGGCGGTGGCGTTGTTCCTGTTTCCCAAGCTCGCGCTCGGGCTGTCGGGATTCGAGACCGGCGTCGCCGTCATGCCGCTGGTCCGCGGCGATGCGGGTGAACGGCCCGACGAGCCGCGGGGCCGCATCCGCAACACCGGGCGACTGCTCACGACCGCCGCGCTGATCATGAGCGTGCTGCTGTTCGCGAGCAGCATCGCGACGACGCTCAACATCCCGCCGGCCGCGTTTGCCGAGGGCGGCCCGGCCCGCGGGCGCGCCCTGGCCTACCTGGCGCACCGCGACCTCGGGCACATCTTCGGCACCGTCTACGACCTGCTGACGATTGCCATCCTGTGGTTCGCCGGCGCCTCGGCGATGGCCGGCCTGCTCACGCTCATCCCGAAGTACCTGCCGCGCTACGGCATGGCGCCCGACTGGGTGCGGGCGACGCGCCCGCTGGTGCTGATCCTGCTGCTGGTCACCTGGATCGTCACGGCGATCTTCGATGCCGACGTCGAAGCGCAAGGCGGCGCCTACGCGACCGGCGTGCTCGTGCTGATGACCTCGGCCGCGCTGGCCGCCGCCATCCACGCCCGCCGCACCGCCGGCTGGTACTACGGCTTCGGCGCGATCACGCTGGTGTTCGTCTACACCACGGTGCTCAACGTGGTCGAGCGGCCGGACGGCATCAAGATCGCGAGCTTCTTCATCCTGGCGATCATCGGCCTGTCGCTGACCTCGCGCGTGCTCCGCAGCACCGAACTGCGCATCAAGCAGGTCAACTTCGACGCGACGGCCGGCAGCTGGCTCGGGTCGCTGACCGCGCCGACCGTCCGCATCATCGCCAACCGGCCCGATCGCGGCGACGAATCGGAGTACGCGGCGAAGTGGCGCGAGGCGCGCAGCAGCCATCACATCGAGTCGCTCAACAACGTCCTCTTCCTCGAGGTGCAGCCCGGCGACGCCTCCGAGTTCGTCGACGACGTGCTGGAGGTGACCGGCGTGCAGGTGGGGCCCTACCGCGTCCTGCGCTGCAAGAGTCCGGCGGTGCCCAACGCGATCGCGGCGCTGCTGCTGCACGTGCGCGACGCGACCGGCCGCGTGCCGCACGCCTACTTCGGCTGGACCGAAGGCAATCCGATCGCCTACCTGCTGAAGTTCATGGCGTTGGGCGAGGGCGACACGGCGCCGGTCACGCGTGAGGTGTTGCGCCAGGTCGAGGCCGACCCACAGTGGCGTCCCAGGATCCACCTGGGTTGACGCCGAGGGCCTGCAGCCGCGCCGGCACCGGCGCGGTGACCTGCAGCGTCACGCCCGTCATCGGATGCGGCAGGGTCAGCCGCCAGGCGTGCAGTGCCTGGCCCGGCAGCGCGTCGACCTGGGCGCGCGTCACCGCCGGCAGCTTCGCCTCGGCCTTGTCGCTGCGGTAGACCGGGTCGCCGGCAATCGGGAAGCCGGCGGCCAGCAGGTGCGCGCGGATCTGGTGCAGCCGTCCCGTGCCGAGCGTGCACTCGAGCAGCGCGAGGCCCGCCGGCATCGGCCACGTCGATTGCAGCCGCTCGAACCACGTCACGCTCGGCCAGCCGTCCTCGACCACGCCGACCCGCGGCGGTTTGTCGCTGATCTTGCCGAGCGGATAGGTGATCGCCGCGTCCTCCGGCGGCTTGCCGAGGACGACAGCCAGGTAGACCTTCGAGGCGTGCTCGGTGCCGAGCAGGCGGGCGGCGCGCGCGTGGACGGCGCGTGACTTGGCCACCAGCAGCACGCCCGACGTGTTGCGATCGAGACGGTGCACGAGCCCCGGGCGCGCCGTCACGTCCTCCCAGCCGCGGGCCTGGTGCAGCAGCGCATTGAACAGCGTGCCCGACTGCAGTCGCCCGGTGGGATGGCTCACCATGCCGGCCGGCTTGTCGACGACGATCAGCCACTCGTCCTCGTACAGGACCGACAGCGGCACGTCTTCCGGTGCGTGCTGCCGTCGGACGCGCGGCTTCGGCAGCGTGACCACGACCTCGTCGCCGAGCTTCAGCGACGACGAGGCCCGCCGGCCGGCGGCGCCGTTGACGGTGATATGGCCGGTCTCGAGCCAGCGCTGCACGCGCGTGCGCGACAGCCCGGGCTCGTCGGCCAGCCGCCGCATCACCGCCTGATCGAGCCGCAGGCGCTCGTCTCCGCGATCCGCCGTGAACCGGCGCTCGCGGATCGACGCGCTCGTCATCCCTTGCTGTCCAGGCGATCGACGGCCAGTTCGATCAGCGCGAATGTCGACCACACCATGGCGAGCGTGAGCAGCAGGTCGCTCGGCCAGTGGGCGCCCATCCGGATGCGGGCCCAGGCACCGAGCGCCACGAGGACGCCGGCCGTGATGGCGAGCACCAGTCCGCCCGCCCGCTGCCTGGTGCGCCACGCATAGATCGCCACCGGCAGCCAGGCGCTGTACCAGGCCGTGGCAAAGGTCGACGGGAACGAGAAGCCGCTCGACGCCCTGACGACGTCCACCAGCGCCGCCGTCGGCCGCGGCCGCTGGACGATCGTCTTGAGCGGCTCGCCGGCGTACCACCAGAAGAGCATCAGCACCGCGGTCGCGACCAGCCCGCGCAGGCGGCCGCGCCATGTCGCCAACGCCAGCCCGACGGCGAGGACGGCGAAGATCGCCGGCCGCGTGGCAAGCGAGGTGACAAACGCCGCCGGCGCCGGCCCGATGCCCATGTGCTGGACGAAACGCGACACGGCCGGGTCGCCGGGCAGCCACTGGGTGAAGGTCGGGAGCGCGACGGCCGCGACGGCGACGAGTACGGGAATCAGCCAGCGCGGGCCAGTGACGGACGATTTCGGCACGGGCTCAGTGTACCGAATAGACCAATGCGGAAATGCGGGAATGCGGCAATGGCGAGGGCCACGTCATTCGAGTGCCTGGCCTCGGGAGGTGGGGCGCGTTCGCCGAACGCGCCTGCGATTGTCGACGTTCACGAAGCGAGCGGTAGTCGCCGAGGCAAGGGTCTGCAGCAAGCGCCTACCCGATCAGCGCATCCCAGCCGGGGCGGTACGCCTCCCGGCGGATCAGCCGGTTGGCCTCGTCCGAATTGGTGAATGTCGTCTGCGCCGCGTTCCAGAGGAGGCGCTTGTAAGGTACGCGTAACGCGATGCCGGCGAGCGCAACGGCTTCGGCCAGCGCCGCGACCGCCGCGAAGCTGCCCTTGGACGGGGTCCGGTTCCTGATTGCGGCGACCCATTCATCGTCGGGACTCGTGGTGTCGAACGCGGGCGCGACGACGGAGCCGGCAAACGCCTGCTGCCGCTGCTTCGGGATCAGCCGCGGGGCGTTGGCGCGGAAGTCACAGAGGATCTTGCCGGCGTCGCCGACAAACAGCATGCCTTCGTCGGCGAGATCCTCACCGTCGGCATGGAGTTCGTCAGGCGTCGGCGGCTTCATGCCGCCGTCGTACCAGTACGTGTCCACAGCCGGACGCGCCGCCGTGGCGGGATGGCGCCAGCGGACGGTGCTGGCCTTGGGAAAGGCCACCTGTGACACGCGGCCGCCGCGGCTCACCTGTTGGCCGTCCACCCAGGCGTCGTTACTCGGCCTCGCTTCGACCCATTCGGGCACGCCGAGGTCGAGGAGGCGGTACGGCTGCCACAGGCTGTAGTGCCCCATGTCGCCGAGGCAGCCGGTGCCGTACGCGTACCAGCCGCGGTACACGGTGAACGTGTAAGCAGGATGATACGGACGATCGGGCTCCGGGCCCTGCCAGAGCGTCCAGTTGAAGCCGTCGGGCACGGGCGGCCCCGACGAGTGGTAGGCGTGCATGCCCTGCGGCCAGAACGGGCGGTTCGTCCAGTTGTGGACCTCGCGGACGGTGCCGATGGCGCCGGCGGCGATCCACGCCGCGAGTGTGTGCCGGTCGGGCCTGTTGCTATAGGCCAGCAGGTGCGAGGGTGCGGTGCTCTCGCGGGCGGCCAGCAGCGTCCGCCTCACCTCGTGCAGGGTGCACGCGACCGGCTTGTGCGAGATCGCCGCCTTGTTCTTGCGCAGCGCGGCGATGTTGATGGGGCCGTGCTGGTGATCGGGGGTGATGTTGACGATGCCCTGGATGTCGGTCTCGCGCTCGAGCATCTCGCGGAAGTCCTCGTAGGCGCGGATGCCCGCCGCCGGCCGGCCCTCCTTGCGGTACCAGGTCTCCATCACCGATCGGGCGACGTCGCGCCCGGCCCGGGTCGCGCGGTCGCCGTCGCCCCAGGTCGGGTCTCCCAGGAACCTGCGCACGGTGTTGCGCGTGCCGAGCGGGCTCCAGTCGACGTACGTGTCGCTGCTCCTGTTCGGATCGACCACCGCCACGAACTGCAGGTCCGGCCGCCGTACCAGGTTCGTGTTCACCTGTCGCAGCGCCTGCGTGCCGCAGCCCACCTGTGCAAGCACCACCATGTCGCTCGGCGGCACGTAGCCGCGCCCGCCCAGCACACGGCGCGGGACGATGGTGAAGCCCGATGCGGCCGCGACACGGCTCACGAATTCCCGGCGCCTGAGCATCGCCATGGACCTGGCCTCCGGAGGATGTACGTGGTTGTGCGCCGGAGTATGCCAGATCTCCGGGCCATCCGTTCCGATTACCGCCTCAGCAACCGCAGGCAGGCTGCGCCACGCTCAGAAGGCCAGGCACCGCGTGAAGAAGCGCAGCGTGTCGGCCAGATGCGTCTCCCAGTAGGACCATGTGTGCCCGCCCTCGAACTCTTCGTACGTATGGGCGACGCCGTGCTCGACGAGCGCGGCGTGCAGGGCGCGATTGTCGGCAATCAGCGGGTCGTCGATGCCGCAGTCGAAGCGCAGCGGCGGCAGCGCCTCGCGCGCCGCCAGGATCGCAGCGAGGGCCGACGCATCGCCGGGATCGGCACCGAACGCCGCGACGTCCTCCTCGACGAACCGCGCCATCTGCGCGAGGTGCGTGATCGACGAGTGAGCCGCGATGCCGAGAAAGCGCGAGTGGTGTTTCGCGCCGATCCGCAGGGCACCGAACCCACCCATCGAGAGTCCGGCGATGAAGCAGGGCACGGCGGCATCGAGCCCAGGCAAGGCTACCCGTGTCGCCGCCGCCACATCGCCGGCGACCCAGCCCTCGTAGTCGATCCCGTCGCCGTGCCGCAGGTAGCCCGTGCCGTCTCCGCGCAGGCCGTCGCCCGGCATGGCCAGCGCGAAGGCCGGGATCTCGCCGGCATCCATCAGGCGTCGAGCGGTCCGATGCGCGCCGCCCTGCAGGGCCCACGACCAGTGGCTGCCGTACACGCCGTGAAGCAGCACCACGAGCGCTACCGGACGCTCGCCGTCGGCGGCCCAGACGGTGACGTCGCCGCGCCCGCGCAGCGCCGGGCTCTTCACGGTGACGCAGCGCAGGCCGTCTGACTCGAAACGCGGATCGGAAAGGCACACCGTGTGGAACATCGAAAAGTCAAAAGTCAAGTCAGAAGTCAGAAGTTCGAAGGCCCAAGCCCCAAGGCCCAAGGCCCGGCTGAACCTGACCGACGGTGCTCACGATTCCTTGAAGAGGATCACGCCCTTGGCGTTGCGGCCGGCCAGCATGTCCTCCAGCGCATCGTCCAGTCGATCGAGCGTGTAGGTGCGCGTGACGAGCGCATCCAGCTCCAGGGCGCCTTCGAGATAATGCGCGAAGAGGCGGGGAAAATCGCGCGCCGGCTGGCAGCCGCCGTAGAGCGGCGTCAGGTAGCGCTTGTTCCACATGAACCAGGGCATCGGCACCGTGACCGCGTCGTTGATGCCGCTGACCTGCAGCGCGAGGCCGCCGTCCCGGATGAGCAGCAGCGGCACGAAGGCGAGCGCCGGCACGCTCGTGGCTTCGAACGCGTAGTCCGCGCCGCGCCCGCCGGTCAGTTCGCGGACGATTCCGGCGGCGTGCGGCATCTCGACGTCGCCCGTCCGTACCTCGACCGCATGTGTCGCCCCGAGTGCGCGGGCCCGCGCGAGCGCCGCAGGGTTCGTATCGATCGCCACGACCGGCGACGCACCGGCGATGCGCGCAGCCTGGACGACGTTGAGTCCCACCCCACCGCACCCGAGCACGACGACGCTGTCACCGTCCTGGACGCGTGCGACGTTCACGACGGAGCCGAACCCGGTCATCACGCCGCACCCGGCGATCGCCGCCACCGCGAACGGCACCGCCTCTGGAATAGGGGTCACCGCTTCCTTACGCACGAGCGCCAACCCGGAGAGCGTGCCGAGGTTGAAGGACCGATCGATCGGACGTCCGCGCCAGCGCGTGCCCTCGGCATGCGCGTGCCCACGCGAGGGTTCCATCACGTGGGCGGGGCGGCTCGTCTCGCACAGCACCGTGTCGCCACGTCGGCACTGGAAGCACTCGCCGCACGGGATGCACCAGTTGAGGACGACACGATCGCCAGGCGCCACGTGCGTGACGCCCGGCCCCACCTCGCGCACGATGCCGGCACCCTCGTGACCCATCACGAGCGGGCGAGCCCAGGAAAGCGAGGCGTGGTCGGTGTGACAGATGCCCGCCGCCTCGATCGCGACCAGCACCTCGCCGGCACGGGGCGCCGCGACGTCGATCTCGTCGATCGAGCATCGGCCCGCCCCGTCGGCGATTGCAGCAGGAGTGGCGGTCATCGGTGCGAATCGAGGCTCATGTCGCGTCGCGCGTCGACGGTGAAGGCCAGGGCCGTCGAGCCGCGCTCAGCGCGTCCGGAGGAACGCGATCAGATCGGCGACGTCCTGGCTCGTCATGCCGAGGTCCTCGGCGCTCATCATCAGCGAGCGCGTCAGGCGCTCGCGCGACTCGATGCGCGCCGCCGGCACCGTCTGGGTGAGACCGCCGATGCCGCGGATCATCACCGGGTCGCCTTCCTTGATCGGCAGGCCGTGCAGCGTCAGGCCGTCGATCGTGTGCAGCGTGACGCCGACATAGCCGTGCGCGATGCCGGCATCGGGGTCGACGATGGCCGCGGCGATCGTTCCGGGCGACTTGCCGCGCGTCCAGCCGTCGAGCGCCGGTCCGACGTCGGCGCCGGCGCCATCGATCGCGTGGCACATCCGGCAGCGCGCGGCCTGCGCCTCGCCGCGGGCGGCGTCGCCGCGCAGCGCGATCACCTCGGCGGGCCCGTACGTCCGGCTCGCCGTCCGGGCGGGCAGCGGCATGTCCTGCAGCGTCACGGCGTCGGGATCGTAGATGCGCCGTCGGGCCAGTTGCGGCAGCAGGTCGTGCGACTTCCAGGCGTTGGTGCTGCGGTTGAGCAGCCACCATGTCGCAGCCTCGCGGAGCGGACCCTCGGCTGCGGCCAGTTCGACCATCGCCGCCGACGCGGTGCGGCTGTCCACGAAGGCCAACCCGTCCATGGCGCGGCGCCGCTGGTCGAGCGTGAGTGTGGACGCCGACGCTCTGGCCGCCAGCGCCGGCACCGCGGCGGGCACGTGGAGACGCCAGGCGATCCAGGCGAAGGCGTCACTCCACCGCAGGGGATCGGTGCCGCCGATGTCGCGCTGCAGCCGGTCGTACAACTCCGCTTCCTTGCCCGTCGCGCCGGTGCCGAGCGCTTCCAGGTAGCTCCGGTCGCGACCGTCGAACCGCCTGGCGACGTCGATCAACACGGGCAGGGCCTGGGCGGCGGGCCGATCGCGCATCGCAAGCGCGGCCTCGCGGCGCACTCCCGGGTCCGGGTCGCGGGCCAGGGCTGCTGCTATCGTCCTCACGTCGAGATCGGCGCGCCGCATCGCCCGGAAGGCCGCGATGCGCATCCCGGCATCGGCGTGCGTCGCCGGCGCACCAGCCCGTCGCGGGCCCTCCTCGCCGATCTGGTACAGCAGGAAGACGGCTCGTCCGCGAATGTACTCGTTGGGATCGTCGAGCAGGCGGGCGACCGCGTCGACGGCCGCCGGGCCGCGCGCCTTCAGTCCTGTGAAGCCGATCGACCGCACGTTGATCGCCGGTGAACGCAGCGCCTCGATCAGCCCATCGATCGTCGAGGCGTCGAAGTGCGGCGCGACGGCCGGCGTCTTCCGAGGCGCCACCCGATAGATCGCCCCGGACGTCGCATCGTCCAGGTCCTGGTGGAAGCCGACGATCGGATCGATCCAGTCGCTGACGTACAGCGCGCCGTCGGGGCCGATCGCGACGTCCGACGGGCGGAACAGCGTGGACAGTTCTGCGGTGGCCGACTGCGGGCCGCCGTTGAAGTCGGTGCCCGCCCACTGCCCCTCGGAATTGGTGGCCATGAAGTCGTGCCGCACCAGGCGGAAGCCGGCGCCGTCGCGTTCGGGCCGGTACGCGAAGATCACGTTGCGACCAGGCTCGGCGACAAACAGGGTGCCGCGCCAGGCGTCGCCGAACGCGCCGTTCTCGTAGAAGGCGCTGCCGGTCGGCGAGCCGCCGCCGTAGACGTCGCCAGCCGGCGCCGTGCCAGGGTCGTCCTGCCGCCATTCGGCCGCCGGTACGCTCTGGCCCGGCCGCCGATCCGCCTGCCACGTACGCTGGCCGTCGTTCGACGCGAACCCGAAGTTGGCGTGCTCCATCATCCAGCTCACGCGGCAGGCCGGCGGGTCGTCGTTGTCGCTGTGGAAGACGTCGCCGAGCGAGGTGATCGACTGCTCGTAGCTGTTGCGGAAGTTGTGGCCGATGATCTCGACGCCCGTGCCGTCCGGGTTCATCCGGGCCGCGAACCCGCCGACGTAGACGTGGCCATCGTCACTGCGCGCGCCCATCAGCCGCTGGCTGTCGTGCGGATCACGGAACGGGCCGATCGGATCGGCGCGATACGAGCTGAACGACGTGAAGGTCCGGCCAGAGCGGTCGGTGAAACGCGCGCCCCGGTTGCCCGAGTTGAACAGCCACTTGCCGTCCGGGCCGACCGTGACCGAGTGCAGTGAGTGATCGTGGTTGACGCCCTGGAAACCCGTCAGCAACACCTCACGCGTATCGACGGACGGATCGAACCGGAGGTTGCGGTCGACGTCTGTGTAGACGATCAGATCGGGCGGCTGCGAGACGACGATGCGGTTGTCGATCACCGCGACGCCGAGCGGCGCCACCAGGCCCGGTTCCTGGACGAACGTGTGCGACCCGTCGGCACGGCCGTCGCCATCGGTGTCCTGCAGCACGACGATGCGGTCGCCGGCCGGCTGCCGCGCATGGTGCTGCCGGTAGCGGACGCCTTCGGCGACCCAGATCCGGCCGTCGTGGTCGATGTCGATGTTGGTCGGGTTGCGCACCATGGGCGAGTTGGCCCACAGCGTCACTTCGAAACCCTCCGGCACCTTGAACAGCGCCAGCGGGATCTCCGTGTGCGTGCCGAGCCGCGGCAGGGCCGGCTGGGGAGGACGCGGCGCGCCGGCGGGCGGCTGGCCCGCAGGAACCTGCGCCGATGCCACGACGAAGGCGGCTGTCGCGGCCGCTCGTCGCCAGGCCGTGAACCGGACGCGCATGGGACCTCCTCGATGCCCCGGCTGCTAGGCCGACTTCGCACGCGCCGCGATGAGGTCGCGCGTGAACTTCAGGTTGCGCGCGAGATCCTCTTCGAGCGCCCCACTCGGGCTGCTCGTTTCGAGCACGCTCCAGCGCGCGAAGCCCATGTCGGCCAGCGCATCGACGACGGCCGGGAAGTCGATGGTGCCGGCGCCCATGAAGTGCGGGTTGTCCTTCAAGTGCACTTCGCAGATGCGGCTCGCACCCAGCCAGCGCAGTTCCTCGACGACGCGATGGCCATTCACGGTGGAGTTGCCGACGTCGTAGTAGGTGAGGACTGCGGGCGACTTCGAGCGCTCCATGATGCGCACGTTGTCCTTTGCCGAGATCGTGTCCTCGAGGCCGAGGATCACGCCGGCCTTCTGCGCGTCGGGACCGAGCTCACGTAGGACGTCACCGACCCGGTCCATCTCCGCCGCCGTCTTCAACGCGCCGTCGCCGAAGAACGGCAGCAGCATCACCTCGACGCCGATCGCCTTCGTGAGCGCGATGCCTTCCGACACCCGCTGCGGTCCGAGCGGATCGGACTTCAGGTAGTTGGTGTGCAGGATGTTCAGGCAGGTCGACGTGATCGGCAGGCTCTGTTGCGTCGACTCGCTGCGGTAACGCGCGACGATGTCTGGCCCGATAGGCGCGCGATCCTTGCCGCGGCCGCTGGCGAGGCTGACCTGGACGCCGTCGAACCCGATCCGTTTCGCCAGCGCGAACGATCCCGGGTTGGCCTCCTGGCGGAGGTTCCAGTCGGTCACGCCGACTTTGAAGCGGGGCGACTGCGCGAGCGCGGCCGGGGTGAGCGACGGCCACACGTGGGCCGACGCGACGCTGGCTGCGCCGAGGGCGAGGAAGGTCCGTCGGGTCTGTTGCACG